>CAXXHX010000005.1:0-14714 GCA_963665395.2 Dehalococcoidia bacterium | reverse complement strand
AGCGCGAGCAAGCACCCAACTGCGTAAGTCCTATCGGGATTCTGTGGCACTGCGTGACGTTGTTGGTAGGGGGCTTGGTCGGCCTATTGGCCGGACCCAGACTCGCAACGTCTCAGACGGAATGACGTCAGAATCGGGATTTGCCGGATTCAAGGTAGAAGTTACGCAGTTGAGCACCTGCTCGCGCTACGAGATTGCCACGCTGCGCTCGCAATGACAGGTTCAAGTGCGTAAGTCCTATCAAGGATTGGGTGGTTCGACAGGTTCGCCATGGGTGGGAGAACCGCCCAATCCTGAAAATCCTCAAATCCCGCAAATCCTGATGCTGACGACACCCCCTACGACGCCGGCGTGCTGAACGTTGCCGTCGCCAGCTCGTCCGCCGCGTTGCAGCCCGTCTTGCTGTATGCCTTGTAGGTGTAGGTTGTGCTGGCGGTGAGGCTGCTCAGGCTGGCCGACTTCGTGCCGGCGGCTACGCTGTGGCAGGTGGCGTCGCCGCTGGGACTGGTGCGCTCGTACCACCAGGCATCGAGGTGGCCGCCCACGTACAGCATGGCGGTGGTCGCCTCGACGTAGTGCGCGCTCAGCTTCGCGCCGGGGTCCATGGAGTAGTAGGCGTAGATTTTTTGTCCCCGGGGTCGTTGGCGTCCGCTCTCGCATCCGCGACGTACATCGTTGCGCCGTCTGACCAGATGCCTTTGGGGTGGCCGTTGTCCGTGTGCAGTTCGTAGTCTTTGGCGGCGTCGCGGGACTTGTCCGACCTCTTGTAGGCGTACACCTTGGCGTCGGTGCCGTCCGACACCCACATCGTCACACCGTCAGACCAGAGGCCAGTCTGTGAGGCGTTGCCGGCAGCGGACAGGGTGTTGAAATCCTCCGACGGAACGCGAGCGCCATCCGCGAGCAGGTAGGCGTAGAGCTTTGCGTCGGTATAGTCTCCCACCCATAGCGTTGTGCCGTCTGACCAGATGTCGCCGGCATTGTCATTGTCGGCGTGCAAGACGAATTCCTTGCTCTGGTCGCGCGACTTCGTGGCCAGGTTGTAGGCGTAAACCCTCCTGGTATTCCAGTCCGCCACGTACATGGTCGTGCCGTCCGACCACATGGTTTCCGGCCGGCTGGCGTCCTTGACCAGGCTGAACTCCTTGCTCGTGTCACGGCTCCCCGTGTCCAGGTCGAATGCCCAGATGCCGCCTTGGAAACCGCTCCACGCATACCACTGCACGTACATCGTAGCGCCGTCGGACCAGATGCCACTCATTGTCTGCTTATCGGTATAAATGTCCTTGCTGCTGTCGCGGGCGCCGCCGGCGCCGAACGTTACTGAGGCGATCTCGTCCGCGCTGTTGCAGCCGGGGACATCGTATGCCTTGTAGGTGTGCCATTGGCCGGCCGTCAGGGTGGTCAGCGCGTCGTTATCGGTGCCCGCGGCTACGCTGTGGCAGGTGTCGTCGCCGGTGGGGCTGGTGCGTTGGTACCACCACGCGTGGTCATAATTGGACAGCGTGAGCGTGGTCGTGGTTGCGGTTACGCCGGACGCGGCAAGGCCGGCGGCCACCGTGGCCGACACGTTGAACTGTATCGCCGCCGCCGCGCGGCCGACCTGGTGGCTGCTCCAGCTGCCGTTGTTGGTCTGGCGCTTCAGCTCGTCCGCGATGCTCCAGCCGGCGCCGTTGCCGGCGACGGTCTGGTCGGCGGAACCCGTAACGTCCAGGTCATAGTAGTTGGCGCCGGCCGAGGCGCCGGTGGCCGATACCACCAGGAAGTACGTCGTGCCGGCGGACAGCCGGCAAGCGTCGGCGCAGGTGAAGGTGTGCCGGCCGGCGGCGTCCGGAGCGTCGCCGGCCAGGGTGTAGGTTGCGGACGCCGCCGGGTTGCCGTCGCCGTCGGCTGCATGGATGGCCGCCGTGAAGCCCGTGGGCGCGCCGGCCAGGGCGTAGATGTCCAGGTCAACGCTGTGGAGCTTATAGCCGCTGGCCACGCTGCCGGTGGTGAAAGCGGTAGCGGATGCGTGGTTGTTGGCAAAGTATTGGCCGGTTTCCGCGCCGCGCTCCGGCGACAAGTCAAGGTTGCTGGCCGTGAGCGCGCGCACCGCGAAGGTATCGGCCCGCGCCGAGTAGGTGCGGGGGCCGAAGCTGTAGTAATTGTCCGATTTGCCGGCCCGCACCGCCACGGTGTAGGGTTTCGAATTGTCGGCGTCAAAGCTGATCCGGGTGGAAGTGTGCTTGTCGGAGACGAGGTAATAGTTGAACCCCCGCAGGTCGTCGGAGTACTCGATCTGGTACTTGAGGGCGCCGTCAACGGCGGGCCAGGTGGCGATGACGGTTCCGTCGCGGCGGGTCACCGTGACCGATTCGGGCCCGGGCAGAATGTGGGGCGGCAGCGGCGCCGGGATGGGGGCAGACTCGGCGGAACTGGTCCAGCCGCTCCAGCCGTTGGCGTTGCCGGCGCTCACACGGACGTAGTAGGTATAACCATTCCAGATGTCGAAGGTGATGCTGTTGGTGGTGTGTTCGGTAGCAACCGGCGTCCAGGTGCGCCCTTTGTCGGCGGTGTAGTTGATCTGGTACTTGGTCGCCCCGGTAACGGCCGGCCAATCGGCGGTGAGCGTCCCCTTGCCCCGGAACCCTTCGCCGGTGCGCGTCAGGGTAACGCTGCTGGGCGCGGCCGGCGGCGAGCCCTGGGCGGTGGTGAATTGTCCTTGCGCCGCGGCCCCGCCGTCGCAGCCGTCAGCCTTGGCGTAGGCGCTGACGGTGTACTGCGAGTTGGGTTCCAGGCCGGTGATGGTGGTCTGCGAACCCGACACCGGGCCGACGCAGGTTCCGCCGTTGCCGTCTCCGTTGTACGCCGTCGCGCCGTCGCCGTCGTTCTGCACGGCGGCCCGGTAATGCCAGGCGCCGCTGTGGTTGGCGATGGCTACGGTGGCGGTGGTCGCCGTAATAGCGGTTACCGTGATGGTGGCGGTAGCCCTGGGCGTGGCGGCGGCGAACCAGGGCGGGCCGGATGCCGGCGCGCCGACGCTGGGGCCGTTGGCGTTGACCGCGCGCAGGTGGTAGCGGTACTCGCGGCCGTTGGCGAGGCCGGCGAAGGTGTGGGAAATGGTGGACGGGCCGCTGCCGGCGATGGCCGTCCAGTCGCTCCAGCCGCTGAGGTTGCCCGTGGACGTGTCGTTGTGGTTGACGTTGTACTCGTAGCGGGTGATGGAGGAATCGCCGGGGTCGTTCCAGGACAGGGTAATTTCCCCGTCGCCGGCGGTGGCGGCCAGCCCGGTGGGGGCGTCCGGCGCGCTGCCCTGTCCCAGGGCGAGCGACGGCGCGAAAATCAGTGCGACCACGGCCAGCAGGCCCAGCCCGGTCAGCGCGCTCGTCAACAGCGCACCGTGTCGCATCAAATTCCGTTTCATCACTCTCCTTCCCGGCCTTTCCGTTTTTTCGCGGGATGATATGGTACATAAACGGGTGGGCCTATTCAATCTGCTATTCATCGTAGGTAGCGTTGTAATTTAGGCGGTTTCCCTTCGTAGGGGCGAATAATTATTCGCCCCTACACGCACGGGCAACTGATTTTGCCAAATTAAACCACCTAAAACGGAACGCTACCTTGGAGAGATTTTCATGAGCGCAATCGAAACCTGGGGCGAAATGGTCCGGGTGGAACATGAGCAATCGGACCGGATGCGTGGCGTGCGGCCCGCCGATACCTGGAGCGGGTTTGCCTCGCAGTTCAAGGCCGACCCCCGCCGTAAGGACGATGCGGTGGTCGAGGAACTGCGTTCCCGGATGCGGCCGGGCGAAACCCTGCTGGACGTGGGCGCCGGCGGCGGCCGGCTGGCCCTGCCCCTGGCGCTGACCTGTTCCTCGGTCACGGCCGTGGAGCCGTCCCCCAGTATGTGCGCCGTGCTGCGGGAAACCGCCCAGGAATACGGCATCGAAAACGTGTCCATTGTCGAGTCCGGCTGGCTGGAAGCGTCGGTCGAACCCGCCGACGTAGCGCTGTGCAGCCACGTGGTCTATGTCATAGCGGACATCGGAGCCTTCGTCCGCAAGCTGGACCGCCACGCCCGGCGCCTGGTCCTGGCCATCGTGTTCCGGTCGTCGCCGCTCTCCTACGTCTATGGGTTGTGGGAGCAGGTCCACGGCGAAAAACGCCACCCGTTGCCCGCCCTGCCGCAGTTTCTCCCGGTCCTCGACGAGTTGGGCATCAGCGCCGAGGTAACCGAGCTGGCCGAGCAACCGCGCCGGGAGTTCGACAGCTACGAACAGGCCCGCGAGACCATCGCCCGCCAACTCTACGTTGCCCCCGGAACCGCGGCCATGGCCCGCCTGGAGCCGGCGCTGGAAAGCGCGTTGCAGGATGCCGGCGGCGTCTGGCGCGTCCAGGGAACGCAGCCCCCGCGTCCCTGCCTCGTGGCCTGGGAAACCGGCGGACGTTACTAATCCGGTACATCCTATCCATCCGGTGAAATCCTGCTTCTGACCTTCCATCACCGTGTTATCATTGCCCCGGAGCGAGAGCCCGGGCTCCGCTGTTTTCACTAACCAAGGAGGATACGGCAGATGGCGACGGCCACCCAGGCATGGACTGAAGAATTCGTAGAGGTCGCGGGAACCACTTTGCGGCTGGTCAAGGGCGGCAGCGGCGCCCCACTGCTGCTGCTCCATGATGAGTTCGGGCACCAGGTCCAACTCCGCTACCACGACGCCCTGGCTGCGGATTACACCGTTCACATCCCCACCCATCCCGGCTTCAGCGAAACCGGGCGGCTGGACTGGATTATGAACATGAGAGACCTGGCCGGCTGGTATCTGGAGGCCCTGGACGACCTCGCGTTGGGGCCGGTCAACGTCATGGGATTCTCCCTGGGCGGCTGGCTCGCCGCCGAGATGGCCGCCATGTCCCCCGACCAGTTCAACAAGGTAGTGCTGGTCGCCCCGGCCGGCATCCGGCCTCCCACCGGCGAGATTTTCGATTTGTTCCTGGTGGTGGCCCAGGACTACCTCGCCACCAGCGTGCTCGATCCCGACAACACCCCCGAGTTCCGCGACATCTGCCCCGAGGAACCTTCCGCCGAACTGGCCGAAGCCTGGGCCGTGGCCCGGGAAGAAGCCTGCCGCCTCAGCTGGCGCCCCTATATGCACTACCTGGGCCTGCCCAACCTGGTCCACCGGCTCAAGCGCGTGCCCACCCAGATCATCTGGGGCCGGGAGGACAACATCGTTCCCGTCTCGGCGGGGCAGGCGTACCACGACGCCATCCCCGGCTCCCAGCTGCGCATCCTGGACGGCTGCGGCCACCGCCCGGAGATCGAAAAGACCGACGAATTCGTCAGCCTGGTCAAAGGTTTCCTGGCTTCGTAAGAGGGTGTCTAAAAACCCCCTCTCCCCTGGTGGGAGAGGGCTGGGGTGAGGGGGGAACGTTCCTCCACGCTTCTATTTGCCGCTCGCAATGCACGTTGGCTTTTTAGACACCCTCTTAGCTGGACTTTGTACGTTCAAGCGGCGTAGGCGAGGGAATCAATAAGCCGGGAATTCAGATCGGGAACGGGTTTTTCCCGGTCGTCGTCGGACACCGACATTGAAAAATCCTCTGAAGCCAGCCACAGGTGGCGTCGCACCAGGGCGATGGCATCCACGAAAGTGGGGGCGGGTTTGGCGTACCAGGCCGCCGTGCGCTGGGTGATGGGGCTCTCTTGTTGCAGCGAGTGTGCCGCCAGGGCGATCCAGGAAAACAGACCCATCAGGACGGGCGTGGTGCGGGCAATGGCGCGATCCGACCATTGGCGCTGAGTTTCCACGCCCAAGTGAGCCCGTACTTCCTGGTAAGTGACCTCCAGCTGCCAACGCAGCACAAACCACTCCAGGATCTGGACTGGGGCGACCGACTCATCAGTGCAGAGCAGGGCCTGAGTGTCCAGTTCACCTTTGGGGTCTCGGACCAGCGCCCAGCGGATGGGTACGGGCGGTTTGCCGGGGTGGTACCAGAGGGCGGTCTGCGAAGCCAGTTCCAGCGTGCGCATGGTGCCGTCGTACCAGGACACCGACGCGGTGTCCCAGAGCAGCTCGGGATCGTCAAGGCGTTGCTTGAGGGTGGGTTGACGTGCCCCCTTGACCCGAGGGCGACCGGTTTGGCCCGGTTGACGGGGTGGCGCGGGATCGTAGAGACCGGCATCCAGGCGCAGCCTGGTGATGAGGGTTACGGGTTCATGGAGGGACTGGCAGAAGTAGAGCAAGTCGAGGACGGCATAGCCATTGTCGCCCACCACCACCAGGGGGCGATGGGGCAGCCAGCGGCGCAGCAGCAGGATCATCTGGCGAGCCCAGTCGGTGAGTTTCTTGTGCCGGCGTCCCTGCCTTTGGTGATAGCGTTCCGATGGCGCCAGCGCGGTGAGCAAGGGCAGGGCCCAGAACCGTCCCGCCCAGGGGATGCGTCCCAGCCACATCAAACTGATCCAGCGCAACCCGCTGGCCTTGACCGTATAGCTGCGGCTGGAACGCACGGCGTCTCGGTAGACACCCAGAGCGTTGATCTTTGGACCCTGCCGACGCTCCAGGGTTTCGTCGATACCGAACACCAGCGGACCGTCGCCGTGGTCGAGATGTTGAAGCAGCAACCTGAGCAAGACCTGGGACGCCCCAAGGGGCGACCACGCCGCCCGGTTCAGCACGTGATGGTAGCGGGCATAGTTGCGGTCGCCGCTGAGGCCCATGACCCGCAACGCCGCGGCCACTGTGCGCTGGCCCGGCGTCAGGATCGCGCCGACCAATAGGACCTGAGCCTTTTGCCAGGTTCGGTTTTGGAACAGCATGGCGAAGGGAAAGAGAACAGTTACAATGGCATCGGGCAGGGTGAGCACGAATTGACCTACGGTGAGTTGTGGGGTCAAACCAGCTTACCCTGCCGCTTTCATTTTTCTAGTTTTTGTACAAAGTCCAGCTTAAGCCGAACTCTCAAAGGCAACCGGCCATGACGACCCCAAAAACCACCGCCGACGCGCGGGCCCTGGCCGTAGCCCGCGCCGTACACCGGATGGCCGCGCCCGAGCAGACCATCCTGTTCGGCTCCCGGGCCCGCGGCGACCACCGCCCCGATTCCGACATCGACGTTCTGATTATCAAGGACCCTGCGCCGCCGGAAGATTGGCTGGAAGACCTGCGCGACCGGGCCACGACGCTGCAAAAAGCGGAGCTGCCGGAAGCGTCGGGCATCGACGTAATCTGCATGACGGCGCAGGAGTACGCCAGCCGTCGCCACCTGCGCAACAACCTCGCCAACTCCATCGCCAGGCAAGGAGCTCCAATCTTGCCCCAGGAACATACCGAATTACCGGAAGAGGCGATAGACTGGGACGACGTTGACGGGAAAATCAACGACGCCGTGAATGCGGCTAACGATCTGACCGCTGTGGCCCAGTCCGGAATCATCAGCGCTTTTTCGGACAAGCAACTCGGTCGCATCGCTCAGAATGCCCTGGAAAACGCCTACAAGGCGGTTCTCGGCGCCCACGGATTTGAATACCCAACCGGCGGACGCAGCGGCCACAACCTGCGCATCCTTACCGAACTTATCCGACAACACCGGATCATACCTCCCGAATCCCCTATGCCGGGCGAGGAACACCGCTACCTCACCGAGTTCGGCGGCGCGGCGGTGTACAGCCACGAGCACCTGCCCCTGGACAAGGCCAGCATCGCCCGTGACGTGCCCGAGGCCGTCGCCAGGCTGCGGGCTATAGTCGCCGGCGCTTCCGACCATCGGCACGCGGATTAACGGAAAGGCAATGACTGCCGGTATCAACAACTCCGGGGAAGTCTCCCGGCCCGCGCGCCCGGACCCGCTGGCGTTGACCGTGGCCGACGCCGTGCAGCAGTCGGTCGCTCCGGCACAGGTTATCCTCTTTGGCTCGCGCGCCAGAGGCGACAACCGGCCGAATTCCGACATCGACCTTATCGTCATTACCGACGACTCCAACACCGCCGGCCCGGAGATCAGAGCGAAGCTCGCCGCCCGCGAGTGTCTCCGGACGCTCCAACAGGATCTGGGCGTGGACGTAGTCGCCATGACCGCCGGCGCCTTCAGCCGGGCCCGCCAAGCCAGCCAACACGTCGCCGGCCAGGCGAGCAACCAGGGAGTATGGATGAGCCGGGAAAATCCAGATTACCCCCCACCGGAACCGGATAATTTCCCGGCCCACTGGCCCGAAACGGTACGCCGTCTGCAAACCCTTGACGAATGGCTTTACCAGGTGAACGATATGCTGGAGCGGCAATCCGGCCCCCAAAGGATTTTGGGATTCGGCGCCCAGCAGGCTGTCGAAAACGCATTGAAAGCCTGGCTCTCCACCCACAACCTGCCCCGAAACTATGGACATGATTTGACGACGCTGTGGGATGAAATTAAAAGCCTGCCGGAAACCTCCGCCTCGGAAGCCCAGGGGGCCGTGGCCGCGGTGGATAGTCTCTTTGACCATATCAGATACGAAGACCCCGACCTCCCCGGCCGGCAACTGGACTGGCTGAGCAAGTACGCTGTTGAATACCGTTACGCCGGAGTGTCGCGCCACATGGATGCCACGGAACGCGCCGAGTTCAGAGCGCTGCTGAACCAGGCCGCATCGGCGATAGCAGCTCTGATTCACCAACGGAGTGGAACTACCCCCGGAGACGTGTGGCCGGGAGGAGCAAAACCCTGGTAACCGGGAACGGCAAGCAACAAAAGCGGAATCAGTTGATGCCGCCAGACTACGCGCCGGAGGAACCTGTAAATGACCACCATTTCAATTCAGGACCGCGTGGACGAGCTTTTTGCCGACGCCCACGAGGTCCACGCCCAAGCCATCGAAATGCTTGACCGGGGCGACATCCGCGATGCAGCGGAGAAAGCCTGGTGCGCCACCAAGCGGGCCACCGACGCCCTCATCCTGGTTCGCACCGGCGAAGAGCCGGTGACCTCCGCCCGCACCACCGACGAACTGGATGCCCTGGTGGACCGGGAGCCAGCCGCGCAAAGTCTGCTAGGCCGCTATTTCAGCCGCCAGGGACAACTTCACGGCGCCTGCTTCTACGACAAACGCTGCAACCCGCAGACCGAACGGCGCATCAGAGAAACCGCCCGGTACATCAGCGACGCCGAAGCTCTGGCGCGCCGATGACACATCTTCCGTTATGGTAAAATCCGCGCATAGCCGGAGCTGCCCGTACCCGTCTTCCAAGGAGATTCAATCATGTTCATCGGATATTTCACGGAAAGGCCCTACCAGGACCCCAAGTCCGGGTACTTTGGCGCCACCGGCAAGTCCATCATGGACCTCAACGTCAGCAACGACATCTACGATGCCGAGCTGGGCGCCAGCCTTTACAACCGCTACCTGGACGAAAAACTCTACGCCGAGGAGATGGGCTTCGACGGCCTGATGCTCAACGAGCACCACAGCACCCCCTTCTGCATGGGCGGCGCGATGAACGTTGAGGCGTCAATCCTCGCCCGCATCACCAACCGCGCCAAGATCGTCCTGCTGGGCAACATCCTCCCGCTCTGGGACGACCCCCTGTGGCTGGTGGAACAGCTGTCCATGATCGACATGATCTCCCACGGTCGGCTGGTATCCGGCTGGGTGCGCGGCACCGGCCGCGAGAGCGTGGCCCACAACATCGAACCCCACTACAATTGGGAGCGGTTCAAGGAAGCCCACGAACTCATCGTCAAGGCGTGGACCACCCCCGGCCCCTTCCGCTGGGAGGGCAAGCACTTCCACTTCCGCCACGTCAACCCCTGGGTTCGCCCTTACCAGAAACCCCATCCGCCCATCTGGCTCCCCGGCGTGGTCTCCCGCGACTCCCTGATGTGGGCCGCCGAGCAGCGCATCCCCTACATCATGCTCGCCACCGAGATGGAACCCACCAAGCAGGCGTTCCAGATTTACCACGACACCGCCGCCGAGCTGGGCTACGAGTCCGGCCCCCAGAACATCGGCTACCTGTGGAAAGTCCACGTTGACGAAACCGAGGAACTGGCCGAGGAGACGGGCCGCAAGTACGTGCAAGGGCCCAGCAACCCCTTCCTGGCCGGCAACGAAGGCACCACCAACCAGGCCCTGCTCCACCTGCCCGGCCTGACCTCCCGCCGGCGCGTCCTGCCCACCACGTCGGTTGCCACCGCCGCCCGCGGCGGCAGCGCCGGCCCCGGCGGCGTCCTGTCTCGACCCTACGAGCAGCAGGTCGAGGACTACACCATCATCTCCGGCACGCCGGACTCCGTCATCCCCAAGATCCGCCACGTCCTGGAGACCATCCGCCCCGGCAGCATCTTCTTCTGGGACGGCGACGGCGCCATGACCCACGACGACGCCATGCGCAGCCTGCGCCTCATGGGCCAGGAAGTCCTGCCCGCCGTCCGGGAAATGGCCAAGGAACTGGATCTGCCCGGCCCCTTCGAGGTCGATCCCGCCACCGGCAATCCCTACGTGGCCCAGACCAACGGCGCCGCCGCAGAGCCGGCGGAAGTTACGGCGGACGACTAGGCCGGTTTCGACCATCTCGCGTATCCACTTTTGGGAAATCGTCAGAAGCAGGATTCCCAAGATTTGTGGGATTATCAGGATTGGGAGGATCGCTACGGTCGAACGACCTCGATCCTGATAATCCTATCAATCCGGTAAATCCTGCTTCTGACCTTACTCGGATGGTGCGCAGATGCCCATACTGGACCTCAACGGCGACCGTTTCCACTACCACATCGACGACTTTTCCGACCCCTGGCGCTCATCGACGCCGGTATTGCTGCACCACGCCGCCGGGGGCAACCTGAACCGCTGGCGCGGTTGGGTGCCCACGCTGGCGCGCCACGCCCCGGTGGTGCGCTTCGATATGCGCGGACACGCCGGTACGCCGCCGCCGGCGGATCTGCGGTTCGCGCTGCCGGAACTGGCCGCCGACATCGCCCGCGTAATGGACGGGCTGGACATCGACAAAGTCCACCTGGCAGGCGCGTCGGCCGGCGGCATCGTCAGCCTCCGTTTCGCCCACGACTTCCCCGACCGGCTGCGCAGCCTGACGCTGGTGGCGTCCACTCCCCGGCTGGCCCGCATGGGCGCCAGCATGGATACCGCCGCGTGGGGGCGCATCCTTGCCGAAGAAGGAACGCGGGCCTGGCTGCTGGCCGATTCCGACAAGCGCTTCGGCCCCAACGCCAGCCGCGAGGTGATCGAATGGTACGCCGACGAAGGGGCCAAAACGCCGGCCCCGGTGGTGATGGCCCTGCAAGCCTGCCTGCTGGCGGAAGACCTGTCCCCCCTGCTGCCGGACATCGCCGTCCCAACCCTGATACTGGCCTCAGCCCAGGACGACATCACCCCGATGGAATCCCAAGAACTGATGGCCCAGCAAATGCCCAACGCCACGCTGGAAGTCATCGAAGGGGTGGGCCACAACATGAAAGTCGAGATTCCCGAAACCCTGGCGGGTAAAACGCTGGACTTCATTGCCGGCATCGATGAGCGGCAGTAGCAACGCTATGAACGACCTGCAAACCATCGCCGAATTGGTCCGTGGTTACGTACACCGGGGCGAATTTGAATTGACCGAAGGCCAGACCACCCACTGGTACATCGACGGCCGCGCCTTCCTGTTGTCGCCCCACGGCGCCGTCCTGGCTGGTCGGGGGCTTGCGAACCTGCTGGACAACGACGTGCGCTGCGTCGGCGGGCCGGTTACCGCCGCCATCTCGGTGGTGGCCGCCATCGTTCACCAGTCCCCCATACCGCGTTGCGGTTTCTACGTCCGCCCGGAACCCAAGGGCCACGGCCTGCTGAACCGGGTTGAGGGCAACCTGGAACGGGAGGTTGCCATCGTGGACGACACCTGCGCCACCGGCGGCTCCCTCATCAGGTGCATCGAGGCTGTAGAACAAGCCGGCAGCGTGGTCAAGCAGGTCGTCGCCGTGTTCGACCGCGACTACGGCGGCGAGCGCATCCGGCAGTTGGGTTATGATTACCGATACCTGCTCCGGGTCGTGGACGGAGAACCGCAACTGCCGGATCTCGGCGTCGTATGATTGTCAGAAGCAGGATTTGCCGGATTTTAATGATTTACAGGATTTGGTGTTCTCCACTGTAGGATGGTTCCAATCCTGAAAATCCCCAAAATCCTGTAAATCCTGCTTCTGACAATTTACGTAAGATGGTTTGATACTGGATTAGGCGTTTCGCCAGAGGTGGAGTTGATGTCTCGTATAACCGGATGGATTGTTGTCTGTGGACTCATCGCGCTCCTGATTGCCCTGCTGGGATGCACCAGGGAGGTGGTACGCGAGGTGGAAGTGGTGCGGGACGTGGAGGTGACGCGGGATGTTGAGGTAGTGGTTACGGCTACGCCGGGACCGGACTCCGCCCAATCGGCGTTGCCGGCTCAACCACCCACCGCCGCCGCCCAGCCGTCCACGCCGGCCCAGCCCACGGCAGCGCCGCCAGCGCCGGCCCCCCAGCCCACGCCGGCAAGCCCCGCCGCCGGGCAGGATGTGGAGTATGTGTACCAGCTGGGTATCTCGGCGGACCTGACCACCACCAACTTCTGGGCCTACCTGGGACCCGACGGAACCATCTGGAACCAGTATGTCCTGGGTGGCGGCGCGGCCTCCCTTTACAGCTACTCCGCCCAGCGGTTTGACTGGATCCCGTCTCTGGCCGCCGATTTCCCGACCGCCCTGCAAGAGGAAACCGTGGGCGGCGAAACCTTCTGGACCACCGAGGTCCCGTTGAAGCCGGGCGTCAAGTGGAGCGACGGCAACGAAATCACCGCCGACGATTTTGTGTTCACCGCCCACACCGTTATCGACCTGGAGCTCTCCGGCAACTGGCCTTCAATCGTGGACCAGGAGTTTTTTGACCACGCCGAAGCCCTGGACTCCCACCGGCTCAAGCTCTACTTCAAGCAGAAGCCCGGCCTGGCCCGCTGGCAGTTCGGCATCGCCTTCATGCCCATCCTGTCCCAAGCCTATTGGGCGCCGGTGGTTGCTGAGGCCAAGCAGGCCGGCGAAATCGCGGACCAGCAGAAGGCCCTCTACGCCCACGTTCCCGAAAACGAACCCACCGCCGGCGGCTACGGCTTTGACCGTTGGGAGCGGGGCGCCTTCGCGGAAAAGGCCCGCAACCCGGATTACTTCTTCCGCGACAGCATGGTTACCCAGTATGCCAACGGCGCCTACGCCGAGTCCAAAGCGGGCGCCTATGAGTTCACCGCCTACGGCGAACCGGACGGCGACAAGTCGCTGGAATACACCGTTGGCCCCTTCGCCGACAGCGCCATCTACTCCATCTACGGCAGCCAGGACGCCACCGTGCTGGCCCTGAAGAAAGGCGATATCGACTTCATGCTCAATCCCCTGGGCCTGTCCCGCGGCTTGCAGGAGCAGTTGCAGGGCGAGGACGGGCTGACCGTCATCGAAAACCCGTCCGACGGTATGCGCTACCTGGGCTTCAACTTCCGTAAGGAGCCCATGGGCAACAAGGCGTTCCGCCAGGCGGTGGCAACCCTCATCGATAAGGAGTTCATCACCAGCACCGTGCTGCAAGGCGTGGCCTTCCCCATGTACGCCACGGTGCCCCAGGGCAACCAGGCCTGGTACAACCCCGACGTCCCGTTGATTGGCAAAGACTTGAGCCGGGGCGAGCGCATCGCCCAGGCCGTGAAATTGCTCAAGGACGCCGGCTTCACCTGGGAAACCGAGCCCCGGGTCAGCGAGGATGGCCGGTTCGTCGAGCAGCAGGGCGAGGGCCTCCGGATGCCCAACGGCGAACCCATGCCGGAAATAACCGTGCTGGCCCCCAGCCCCGGCTACGACCCCCTGCGTTCCACCTTCGCCATCTGGATTGAGCGGTGGCTCAACGAGGTGGGCATCCCTCTGCGGGCCGACCTCACCGGCTTCAACCTCATCGTGGACAAGGTGTTCAACCGCCAGGAATTCGATATGTGGATCCTCGGCTGGGGCTTGAGCCTGTACCCCGACTACCTGGAAGCCTTCTTCCACAGCCGCCACTCCGATCTGGAGGGACACAACGCCGGCGGCTACAACAACCCCGAGTTCGACAAACTGGCCGACGACCTGCTGGCCGAAACCGAGGTAGAGGCGGCCCGCCAACTGGTCTTCCAGATGCAAGCCTTCCTCGCCGGACGACCTCCCCTACGTGCCCCTCTTCGACACCCCCCTGGTGGAAGCCTACCGCAGCGACCGCATCGAATACCCCTACACCTACTCCCTGGGTGGTCTCCAGGACGCCGCCGGCCTGACCACGCTGGTGCAGTTCAAGTAGTTGTCTCGCCATCCTCCCTACGTTACCTTAACGATGTCATTGCGAGGAGCGTAGCGACGTGGCAATCTCGTCGCAGCAACGACGGCCATTGCCGGAACGAGATTGCCACGCTGCGCTCGCAATGACATATCCGACTGGCAACAATCGCGCTGCCAGAGATTCTTGGATTCCCGCTTTCGCGGGAATGACGAATAGTTGAACCTTTAGCAATCCGCATTGCATGGGATCAAACCTTACGATGATCGGATACCTCGTCAAAGCGCCGGCCAGATGGCGCTGACCCTGTTCCTGATCGTCTCGTTGACGTTCTTCCTGGTGCAGGCGCAGCCGGGCGACTATGCCACCTTCTACGCGCTGAACCCCGACCTGCCGGCCGAAGTGCGCGCGCAGATCAAGGCCTCCTTCGGGCTGG
>CAXXHX010000004.1:0-10462 GCA_963665395.2 Dehalococcoidia bacterium | reverse complement strand
ACGGCGCGCACCACCCGGCCGCCGAAGGGGATACGGGTGATGGCAATGGCGACGATGACCGTCCAGGTGCCGGTGCCGAGCGCCATCGAGATGGCCATGGCCAGGATGAGGTCCGGGAACGATTGCAGGACCTCGATGACGCGCTGGCTGAAGATGTCGAAGCGGCCGCCGATGTAGCCGCTGGCCAGGCCCACAGCGAGCCGGTGGTGGTGCCCAGCAGCACCGCGGCGATGGCCACGATCAGTGACGAGCGACTGCCGTAGATCACCCGGCTCAGGTTGTCGCGGCCAATCTGGTCGGTGCCGAAGACGTTCTGCGCGTCGGGCGGTTTCGACATGCGCCGGAAGTTGGCCTTCAACGGGTCGTGCGGCGCGATCAGCGGCGCCACGATGGCCATGACGAGGATGGGCCGTCGCCACCACGCCCCAGAAAGCGGACAGCGGATTGCGCCGCACGAAGGTGCGCACGCCGCGCCAGACGCGCGCCGGGCGTGACAGGATAACGTCGTCGTCCGGGACGGACGGGGCGGCAGGGGTTGAGCTATACGCTTGCATGGCTACTGGTAATGAATCCTCGGATCGAACCAGGCGTAGGTGACGTCCACCAGGACGTTCACCAGGACGAAAACGAACGAGTACAGGAACACGAGATTCTGCATCACCATGATGTCGCGCTCGATCACTGCGGTAATCATGGCGCGGCCGAGACCGGGAACGCCGAACGCCTGCTCGATCGGGATGGAGCCGCCCAGCACAAGGCCCATCAGGACGCCGGACAGCGTGATGACGGGCAGCAGGGCGTTCGGCAAGGCGTGGCGATTGACCACCAGGCGTTCGATGACCCCTTGGCGCGGGCGGTGCGGACGTAGTCTTCGCGAATGACTTCCAATAGCGACGAGCGCGCCATGCGGGCAATGTAGGCAGCCTGCCCAACCCCCAAAACCAATGCCGGCCCGATGACGATCTTGCAGGTTGGCCCACGGATCCTCCCAGAACGGCACCCCGGTAAGCGGCGCCTTGTAGCCGAATTGGAACAGCAAGGCGAGCACGATGAGGATGCCGAGCCAGAAGCCCGGAACGGCCAGGAACAGGATCGACATGATGCGCGCGCCGGTATCCGCCACGGTGTTGGGGCGCAGGGCGCTGATGATGCCCACCGGCAGGCCGACGATCCACGAGATGACCACCGATAACAGGCCAATCTCGACGCTTAGCGGGCCGCGGCGCACGATCATGTCGGCAACACTCTCATCGCGGAAGAACGACCTGCCGAGCTCGCCGGTGACGACGTCGCCCATCCACTTGAGATACTGCACCACCAGCGGGTCACTGAGGCCGAGCTCGGCCATGTAGTGGGCGCGGTCCTCGGCGGTCAGCTTGGTAAAGCCTTCCATGCCGAAGATGGCCACGAGCGGGTCGCCAGGCAAGACGCGCATGAGCAGGAAGACGATGATGGACACCCCGAGCATCGTCATCAGGCCGAAGCCGAGGCGCCGCAGGATGTATTCGTACAAGGGAATGGCCCCTACTTGTCCATCCAGAAGGTGTCGAAGCGCACCACGTCGTAGATGCCGAAATAGTTGGTCGGGTTGTGGCCCTTCACGTAGTCGTACCAGCCGTCGTTGATCTTCTCCCACGCCACCGGGATGAGCGGCGGGTCCTGCTCCATCACCGCCTCCGCCTGCCGCACCAGGTCCTTGCGCTTGCCGTCGTCCAGCTCGCGGTCGATCTGCAGCACCAGGTCCTGGAACCGGGGATTGAACCACTTGGAATAGTTCTGCGGGCCGTCTTTGCCGTACCAGGCGTTGAAGTAGTCGGAGGGATCAATCAGCGTCGACACGATGGCGCTGATGGTGAAATCGAATTTGCCCGCCAGGGCCTCGTCGAACCACACCGACACCTGCACCGTGCGCAGGTTGGTCTGGATGTTCAGGATTTCGCGCAGCATGGCCTGGATGGCCACCGACCACAGCTTGAAGCTGGCCGCCTCGCGGATCATGAAGTCCACGTCTTGGATGCCGTCGGCATAGCCGGCCGCGGCCATCAGCTCGCGCGCCTCGCGGATGGCGGCGGTGGGGTCGGACTGGTAACCCGGCCGCTCGGCCAGTTTGTCCGGCGGCGTGGCGAACTCCGAGAACGGGTAGATGAAGCCGCCCACCAGCATCGGCGCCACGTCCCGCACCACGTCCACCAGCACGGCGCGGTCCAGCACCAGATGAATGGCACGCCGCACTCTGGGATCCCGGAACGCTTCGCGCTCGTTGTTCACCCAGATGGCCTGGATGACGCTCTGGTAGTAGTCGGTGCCGGACATCCCCGGGGTGTCCTGCACGGTTTTGAGGCTTACCGGGTCGAGCAGGCGCCCGTAGTCGAGATTGCCGGCCAGCAGCGCCGCCCCCAGCTGGGGCGAGAACGGCGGCAGGTGGTAAAACTCGATGCCGTCGAGATACGGCAGGCCCTCGTTCCAGTAATCCGGGTTGCGCTCCATCACCCACACCTCTTTGTCGATGCGCTTGACAGAGCGGAACGGCCCGGTGCCGGGATAGTCCGGGATTTGCCGCAGGCTGTAGTTGTTGTCCTCCAGCGTCTGCTTGCGCACGATGATGTTCCAACCGCTGGCGAAGGCGCCCAGCATGAAGTTCTGCGGTCGCGGCTCGCTGAGCTTGAACTCGATGGTGTGGGCATCGCGCGCGTTGATTTCGCTCACGGTAGCAAACAGCGGCGTGCGCGGGCTGCTGAAACCGCGCGGTGGCTGGATGATGCGCTGGTAGGTCGCCTTCACGTCCTCGGCCGTCAAATCGGCGCCGTCGTGGAAGGTCACGCCCTTGCGCAGGAAAAAGGTGTAGGTCTTGCCGTCCGGGGAAATCTCCCAACTGTGCGCCAGGTCCGGGATGATCGTCTGGCCGCTGTCGAGCGGGTTGCGGCGGATCAGGTTGTCGTACATGCAGCCCTGCGTACCCATGTTGGACACCGTGCCGGACTGGTGCACGTCGAAATGCGCCGGCGCGTTCAGCACGCCATAACGCAGCACGCCGCCGCGCTTGGGGTTGGGCTCCGGGGCCTGGAGCTTGAACGCCGAGCCGTCGAACGAGCTGGGCGTCTGCGCCTCCCCCAGGCCGAGGGAAAGACCGTAGACGCCCGCCGCGGCCGCCGCCGAGGTCCCCAGCAGGCCGCGCCGGGTCCATTGTGCCGGAACGGGATATCGGTTGGACATGATTCGCCTCTCTCTACGTGAGAACTCTATACCGTTGTTTTCGCTGCGCTCCTATCCTTCCAAGAAGGGAAAGAGCCAGGAAGATGTCAACCTGCTAATCGAGGTGCCCTCATGCTCATTGGCCCTCTGCTTTTGTCTGTTGCTGGATGCGGTTGCTGATCTGGCTGAACAGTTGCGGGGCCATGGTTCCGTAGAACATCAGGGTTCCGACAAAGATGAACAGGTTTGACGGAGAATTCATGTAACCATACGTGAGGACGGTCTCCTGGTTTTCGTTCATGGTTTCAAGTTGCATCATCGACAAGAGATTTCCAACTGTTATGAAGCCGACGGGAATGGACGTGAGATAGATGTGCTTCGGGCTCAGGCTACCGTGTAATCGCAGGGAGACGGATATGTAGACGCCGGACCAGAATGCAAGGAACGGGAGCAGATGGATGAGGCACCAGTTCAGTATGGAAGCAAGGGGTGATGGCTCCACGTCTGCCCCACTTTGCTTGCAGAGCGGTCAGTATCGACGTCGTAATTGGTGTTGAAAATCGGCAACCCATCCTTTGGTGTTTTCGTTCATGTCGTTCAACTCGCTTGGAACGACGGCAACGAAGTTTGGCGCCGCATCCTGGTCTGCGAATCCCCAGTAGGCCCAATAGGCCCTGTTTTTCTCTGCGTCTTCGGTTTTCGGAATGGGTACGATTTTTATCCAGACACTGTGCCTGAAAAAATGCTGCATCAGCCTGCCTTCCGCAAGCAGGTACAAGTCGCCTTCTTTGGTCTTGCCTATTTCGCGACCGTACAGGCCGAGAAAGCCGGGAGCGGATTCGCGGAGTGGAATGCTGTCGTGCAGCGACTTGACGACGGTTCCGGGAACACGTTTGAGCGTGTTCAAAGCTGGCTCAGGAAGCGGCGGACGGATGCGGGCCGTCGTGCCCGGTGTTTCGGAGGCAGGCTCCGAAGGGCGTTCGGTGTCCTCCGGGTCGGCTTGCGCGATGCCGACAAGCAACAGGCAGCAGACTGCCGCGACGAGGGCGAGGCATCTCGGTCTTGTTGATAGGCGCTTTGCCATTTTTTGCCCTCCTTCGTTCGGCCGCGAAGTTATGCTATTCGCAGCTCGACGCATTCCACCATGGACCGTTCAGGACCTTGCCCATCTTCCGGCAAGGCCCTGAACGCCGTCTTTCGCCTTTGCTGACCACTAGCCACTAACCACCGGCCACTGCCTTTACGCCTGCATCTTCTCCAGCACGTACCCCGGCGACATCGGCAGGTCGGTCATGCGCTTGCCGGTGGCACGGTAGATGGCGTTGGCCACGGCCGCCGGTGGCGGCACGATGGGCACCTCGCCGACGCCGCGCACCCCGAAGGGATGACCGGGATTCGGCACCTCGACGAGCACCGCGTCAATCATCGGCAAGTCCAGGCTGGTGGGCATGCGGTAGTCGAGGAAGCTGGCGTTGCTCATGTTGCCGTCGTCGCGGTACAGGTACGCCTCGTTCAGCGCCCAGC
Source organism: Dehalococcoidia bacterium (assembly GCA_963665395.2). GTDB lineage: Bacteria > Chloroflexota > Dehalococcoidia > Lucifugimonadales > UBA3495 > Bin87. The sequence continues at coordinate 5,746 of CAXXHX010000004.1, read as the reverse complement.
CGATGCCTTGCGTCACGCCGCCCTGGATCTGGCCTTCCACGTAGCTCGGATGGATGGCCTTGCCGACGTCCTGCACCGCGGTGTAGCGCAGGATGGAGACCTTGCCGGTATCCGGGTCCACCTCGACGTCGACGATATGGGTGGCAAAGGCGCCGCCGACGCCGCGCGGCTGCACGGTGGCGCGGCCGGTGATCGGCCCGCCGGTGCGCGGCATCAGTTCCGCCATTTCCTGAAAGCTCACCGACTTGCCGGCGTCCTTGCTGCAACCGAACACACCATCGGCGTAGGTAACGTCCTCGGCGGTCAAGGCGTCGGCGCCTTCCGCCGCCTCGGCGCTCCAGCGCCCGGCGAGACGGTCCTTCATCTGCCGGATGACGTCGTGCGCCGCCTCGTAGGCCGCGTAGCCGGTGGCGAACGTCGTGCGGCTGCCGCCCGTCACGTCGGTGTAGCCGACGCCGTCGGTGCCGACGACCGATGGCCGCACGCTTTCGTACGGAACGCCGAGCACTTCCGCCGCCTGCATGGCGATGGAAGCGCGCGTGCCGCCGATGTCGGTGGAGCCTTCCACCAGGCTGACGGTGCCGTCTGAATTGACGTTGATGACCACGCTGGATTGCAGGCCGACGTTGAACCAGAAGCCGGAGGCCACGCCGCGGCCGCGATTGTCGCCTTCCAGCGGCGCGTTGTAGTGCTCGTGCTCAAGCGCCGCGTGCACCGTCTCCAGGAAGCCGATTTGCGGGTGCGTCGGGCCGTCCACGCGGCGGTCGCCCTCCTTGGCGCCGTTCATGACGCGCAACTGCAACGGGTCGATCCCCAACTGCTCGGCGAACTCGTCCATGATCGTCTCGGAGGCGAACGCCGCGTTGGTCGCGCCGGGAGCGCGATAGGCGGTGGTCTTCGGCTTGTTCACCACGACGTCATAGCCGTCCACCTGCATGTTCGGGAAGCTGTAGGGTGCGAAGATGCACATGCCGCCCGGCCCCACCGGCGAGCCCGGAAAGCCGCCCGCCTCGAACGCCAGCGATGCCTCGGCGGCCACCACGCGGCCGTCCCTGGTGGCGCCCATCTTGACCTTGATGTGCGAGCCCGGCGTCGGGCCGGTGCTCTCGAATTCCTCGATGCGGCTCATCACCAGCTTGACCGGCTGGCCGGTCTTGCGCGACAGCAGCGCCGCCACCGGTTCGAGGTAGACGGGAATCTTGCCGCCGAAGCCGCCGCCGATCTCCGCCGGGATGACGGACACCTGCGACACCGGAATGCCCAGCACCTCGGACGACTGCTTCTGCACCACGAAGGCGCCCTGGGTGCTCGTCCAGATGGTGACGTGCCCCTCTTCGTTCCACATGGCGGTGGCGTTGTGCGGCTCGATGTAGCCCTGGTGCACGGTGGCGGTGTCGAACTCGCGCTCGATAATCAGATCGGCCTGCTTGAAGCCCTCCGCCACGTCGCCGAGGGTGAAGCGGTAGTGGCTGGCGACGTTGCTCTCGCGGTCCGTCTTTTCGCCGAGCGACGTGGTGGTCATGCCCTCGTGCAGGATCGGCGCGTCGTCCTGCATGGCCTCGGGGGCCGTCAGCACCGGCGGCAGGACCTCGTACTCGACCTCGATCAGGTTCACCGCCTCCTCGGCGACGTGCACGTTGATTGCCGCCACCGCGGCGATGGCATGCCCCCGGTACAGCGCCTTTTCCTGCGCCAGCACGTTGTTGCTGAGGAATTTCAGGTTGACCGCGCCCTCGCCGAGGTTGGCGATCTTGTCGGGCGCTTCGGGCAGGTCCTTGTGCGTCACCACCGCCTTGACGCCGGGCAGCGCTGCGGCTTTGCTGGTGTCAATCGACTTGATGCGGGCGTGGGCGTGCGGGCTGCGCAGCACCTTGCCGTGCAGCATGCCGGCCATGCGCACGTCGGCGCCGTAAACCGCCCGGCCCGTTACCTTGTCGGCGCCGTCGGGACGTACCGGGCGCGTGCCGATCACTTGGTATGCCGTTGCTTCTGCCATCAGGCGCTGGCCTCCATGGTGTCGGCGGCGTCAAGAACGGCGCGCACGATCTTGTCGTAACCGGTGCAGCGGCACAGGTTGCCGGCCAGCCAGTAGCGCACCTCGTGCTCGGTCGGCTTGGGATTCTTTTCGAGTAGCGCCTTGGCGGCCATGATGAAGCCGGGGGTGCAGATACCGCATTGCAGGGCGGCGTGCTCCAGGAACTTCTGCTGCAGCGGGTGCAACTGGGCGGGGCTGGCAAGCCCTTCGATGGTGTCCACCGACTTGCCGTCCGCCTCGGCGGCCAGCACCAGACAGGAATCGACCAGCACGCCGTCGATCTGCAGGCTGCAGGCGCCGCAGTTACCGTTGCTGCAACCTTCCTTGGTGCCCGTGAAGCCCAGGTCGTCGCGCAGCACTTCCAGCAGGCTCTGGCGCGAATCGCACAGAAACTCCACCGCCTCACCGTTCAGGGTCGTTTGTACGTGTATCCGTGTTGGCATTCCTCAGCTCTCCCCTCTCGCTCTGGACAACGCCCCTTGCAGCGTTCGCCGCGTCAGCACGCCAGTCAGGTGAATCCGTTGCTGTATCGTTCCGCGCATGTCGTCGATCGGGCGCGCGATACCTGCCGCGGCGCTCGCTGCGGCGGCGATGGTGTCGTCGGTGATGGGCTGGCCCACCAGTGCGGCCGCCGCTTCCACCGCCACCAGGGGCGTCGGCGCCACCGCGCCCAAGGCGATGCGCGCATCCGTCACCGTGGAATTGTCGTCGCCCAGCACCAGGGACGAGCCGACGCCGACCACGGCGATGTCCATCTCGTTGCGGGGAATGAAGCGCAGGTAATGGGCGCCGAAGTTGTTCGGCGGTGCCGGAATGCGCAGCGACAGCAGGAACTCGCCGTTTTCCAGGACGTTGCGCCCCGGTCCGGTGCAGAACTGCTCGACGGGGACCACGCGCTGGCCGTTCGGGCCGGCAACCACGCACATGGCGCGATGGACGATCAGCGGCGGGATGGAGTCGGCGGCGGGCGACGAGTTGCACAGGTTGCCGCCCACGGAGGCCCGGCCCTGAATCTGGATGCCGCCGATCAGGGTGAAGGCATCCATCAGCCCGGGGTAAGCCTTGGCGATGGTGGGATCGTTGTAAATCCGGTGGCAGGGTACGGCGGCCCCGAGGTGCAGGCCGTTTTGGGCGTCGTAGGACAAGGCGTTGGCTTCGCGTATCTTCTTGACGTCAACAACGGTTTCGATTTGCCGCCGTCCTTCGCGAAGCTGCACGATGAGGTCGGTGCCGCCGGCCAGCACGCGCGCCTGGTCGCCTTTGCTGGCCAGCAGGGAGACGGCTTCGTCTACCGTCTGCGCTGCGACATAGTCAAATGTTTGCAAGTGCTTATCTCCTTCAATGGTAAGCTTTGCACGGAAATCCCCCCGCAACTCGCCGCATCCGTCTCACTACGGGTTCTGTAGGAAGTGAATGGTTCGTCCCCCGGTCACGCCGGGGCAGGCTGTGCAGTATGACGTGGGAGAGCGTAGGACTTGCAATCTCGTCAGTGAGAATGGACGCCAGACTATCACAGGGCCGTTTGCAGCGTCAACGTTGGAAAAGGGTGCTGATTCGGTGTGCTACAATGACCTTTTTTCAGGGACAATATGCGATAAGGCGGTGACGGCATGCCGTTGATTGATACGTTGGCGCTCAAAACGGGCTTGGTAAACGCGGGCATGGATAGCGCGCAAGCGGACGCCATTGTGCACGCCTTCGTGCATGCGGATACCGAACACTTGGCAACGAAGGCGGACGGCGCGCGGCTGGATGGGCGCCTGGACAAGCTGCAATGGATGGCCGGCGCCATCCTGGCGTTCCTGCTTCTGCTCCTGGGCATGGTCGGGCGCCTGCTGTTCGTGACCGGTACGGGTGGATAGAGGAGACACGGGTATGACCCTGGAGACGAGAGAAAGGATGAGTGAGGTGATGGAACCAGACACCACAAAGCCTGCCAGATCGGGGCGGCGGGCGTTTCTGCGCACCGCCGCAGCCGGCGCCGCGCTGCTCGCCGCGCCCCACGTGCGCAACGCCGAAGCGGCCCGCAGCCACGTATGGAAGGTGCAATCGACCTGGGACGCCGGCACCACCGGCTACCGGCTGTTCGAGGAATGGGCCAAGAGCTTTCAGGAGAAGTCGGACGGCGAACTGGAAATGCGCCCGTTTCCCGCCAAGGCGGTGGCGGCCGACAACAACGCCCTGTTCGACGCCGTGCGCACCGGCGTGCTGCAGGGCATGAACCCCTTCACCCTCTACTGGTCGGGCAAGATTCCCGCCTCCGTGTTCCTGTCGTCGTACCCCGCCGGTCCCGACCAGGTGTCGCAGTGGGACACCCTGTTCTACGGCCTCGGCCTGCTGGAAATGACGCGCGACATCTACCAGAAATTCGGCCTGTTCTACGTTGGCCCCATTCAGCACGACGCCAACATCATTCACTCCAAGCAGCCGGTGGAAAGCCTGGAGCAATTGCAGGGCATGAAGATTCGCCTGCCCGGCGGCATGGTGGCGGAGGTGTTCGAGAAGTTCGGCGTCAGCACCACCAGCATGCCCGGCTCGGACATCTACCCGGCGCTGGAGAAGGGCACCATCGACGCCGCCGATTACGTGGGTCCCGCCATCAACTGGGACCTCGGCTTTTCGGAAGTCACCAATTACATCATCTGCATGGGCCCACCGGGGCAGACCTCGCTGTACCAGCCCGTCGACCTGATGGACCTCACCGTCAACATGGGCGCCTGGAAGCGCCTGCCGGAGAAGCTGCAACGCTTCGTCGAGGAGCAGGTGCAGACCTACTCGGTGCACCACTTCGTCACCATCCAGGAAGCCGACCTGCGGGCCATGGCGCAGTTCCTGGAAGCCGGGACGACGGTATCTCGCCTGCCCGCCGAGGACGTCAAACGCTTCCGCCAGGCCGCCATCCCGGTGTGGTACAAGTGGGCGGCCCTGAACGACGACGCCAGGCGGGTCTTCCAGTTGCAGCTCGATTACATGCTGAACCCGTACATGGGCTACGTGTCGCCGGACGACGTGGCGGGGTTGAGCTTGTAGCAGGAGCCACCATGTCGGAGTCGACAAATTTCGTCCTGCCGCACTGGGTGTACTGGGTCTGGCTGATCGTCATGCCGCCGCTGTTCATGCTGCTGACGCGGCGCCGCGGCGGTGAGGCGGAGGCCGCTCAGGAAGCGCCCGGCGCGGCGCCGGGCAACCGACTGACCCGCGTGCTGGACTGGCTGAGCGACCAATCCGGCATCTTTGTGGCCCTGTGGACGGTAAACGCGGTGTGCGCCTACTTCTTCGAGGTGGTGGCGCGCTACATCTTCAACGCCCCCACCATCTGGGTGCACCAGGCGTCCTTCCTGATGTTCGGCATGCAGTACCTGCTGGCCGGCGCTTTCGCCTACCTGCACGGCGACCACGTGCGGGTGGACGTGCTGTACGTCAAGTTTCCCAAGCGCGGCCAGGCCGGGCTGGACGTGTTCACCTCCATCTTCTTCTTCATCTGTGCCCTGGCCCTGCTGGGCAGCTCGTGGCGGTTTTTCATGGACGCGGTCGGCATGTTCGAGGTGACCGAGGAGACTTGGCGCATCCAGTTGTACCCCGTCAAGGGCACCATGGTCCTGGGCGCCGCGTTGCTTGTGCTGGCCGGCCTGTCGAAGCTGCTGAAGGACCTGCAACGGTTCCGCGGCCCGGAAGAGGCCGGACGCCCATGAGCACGCCAACCGCCACGAC
>CAXXHX010000003.1:0-34448 GCA_963665395.2 Dehalococcoidia bacterium | reverse complement strand
GCATGGGCGCCGCCTTCGGGCCGGCGCTCATCCTGGCGCTTTACTGGCGGCGTTTCAACCGGTGGGGAGCGCTGGCCGCCATTGTGTCCGGCACGATGGTATCCACCTGGTGGTGGCTGATGGGGTTGGGGTACGAGGGGAGCCGGCACCCTGGCCGAGTTGCTGGGCTTCGAGGCAACCCTGGATCTGATGAGCGAAGTCGGTATCTGGCAAATGAATCCGGCAACGCCGGGCTTTGTGGCGGCGACGGCGTTCGCCGTGGCGGTTACGTTGCTGACCTCCTCACCCTCCGGTGAAGTGGTGAGTCTTTTTGACCGGGTGAACGGCCCCGATTGGCGGGAGGAGGCCGACGGCGCCGAGAAGCGGAGAGCAATAACGAGCGTTGCCACCAGGAACTGTTGAGAGCAATCAGCCTGCTTTACCGGCACGTTCACGCTGACGGCAGCCCGGCGATAGTCCCGCTGGCCGACGTAGAACCTCCGAAGCGCCCGTCACCGCGCCTGCCCCGGCGGACGACTGACGCCAGACTGTAAGTCGTCGTTTCCGATGCTTAAGGCTGACGGCCCATGTAGGCAATCAGCCGGTCCTGCAAACCGGCGTCGTGGGGTACGGCAATCTCCGGGCCGATGAACCCGGCTTCCCGGCCCATGTCGGCGAAACCGGAAGTCAGCATCCCGTAGGCGAACTCGGTTACGCCGGCGTCAAAGGTGGTGTCCTGGCCGGTGGCTTTCGCCAGATCCCAGCCGTGGACGAACTGGTCCCAGCAGAGTGCCCATCAGGATTTGGCCGATGGGCATATCTCCGAAGGGCGTTGCCGCAATCCTTTCCAGCGCGCCGGGCTGGCGGCACAGTTCCAGCAACCGCGCCACTTCCTCCCGGTACGACTGAGCCAGTACGGTAACGTCAGGCTCCCCGACGCGACTGCTGCCGGCTTCGTTAGGGCGAATGTCGGGCGGGCTGCCGACGATGCAGCCGGCGGTGAATTCCAGAACGCCAATCAGGTGATTGAGCAGGGCGCGCACATCCCACTCGGAGCAGGGCGTCGGGTCGGCAGCCTGGGATTGGGCTACTCCACTTACCGATTCCTGCACCCGGCGGGTGACTTGGTCCAGCAGTTCAACCGGGGTTGGGCGCCGGCGCTTCGCTGCTCATGGTTAGAACACCTGCGGGCAGGGCCGCGTGAACACGCTCCACTCTCCCGACTCGGCGTCGTAGCGGGAGTTGACGAAGACCTTCCAGTTGGCCTCGTCCATGTCGGGGTAGTCGGTGCGGTAGTAGAAGCCCGGCCAACGGGTTTCCTTGCGATGCAGCATATGGCGCAGGTGGGCTTCGCCGACCCAGGCGCGATGGATAAGCTCGTGGCAGCGCAGCAACTCGTGGCGGTTGCGGGCGCCGAGTTTCGCCAAGTCTTCCCGGAACATGGTCAGCAGCTCCAGGCCGCGCAGCATGGTGGCCTCGTTGGTGGTGAAACCCGCCGACACGCCAGCCACGTATTCGTCCATCAGCTTCTGCAATCGGAACAGGCCCTGGCGGGGCAGCAGGTAGTTGGGGTTCACCTCCGGGTTGGAAGAAGCGTACTGATTGGACTCGAAAGTCACCAGGGGTGCCCAGACCTGTTCCTTGAGGCGGTCAATCTGGCGGTCGTCGGTCTTGGGTGTCTCGGTATTGTCCAGGGCATAGATTACGGCTGACTTTCCGGCCAGCCGTCCCTCGGTGAATGAGCCGGAGGAGAACTTGTGGGGACAGGCGCCCACGCCGTCGCCGGCGGCGAAGAGGCCCCGCACGGTGGTCATCTTGCTGTAGCCCCAATGGTAGCCGTCGGGCGATACGTCCTCGGGGCCGCTGACCCAGGCGCCGGACTCTCCGCTGTGGCTGCCCATGATGTAGGGTTCAGCCAGCACCACCTCCGAGGGCCGTTCCTCCGGGGCGATATTGTGGGCGGCCCACAGGATGGCCTGGGAGATGGTCATGTCCAGGAAGTCTTCCCAGGCTTCGGCGATGATGTCGCGCTTGCGGTCTTCGTCGCCGGCGGCCAGGGCGTCGATGGCTTCGGGCGTCTTCAGCATGATAGGCCCGTTGCCGGCCTGGATTTCGGTCCAGAGCAGGTGGTTGCGCAACGGTGTCGGCGTCGGGAAGGCGGAACCGTAGGGGTCGTACTTCTTGAGTTCGGGCAGGCGGTTGACGAAGTAGTTTTCGCCGGCGGCGTTGGTGAGGTCGGCGCGGAAGAGCTGGGACCACGCGCCCACCGGGCCGTAGGAATCCTTGAAGCGACTGGGCACGAAGCGGTGCTCCATCTGGGTCATCTCCGCGCCCACCGGGATGACCAGGCCATACACCGAGCCGGTGTCGAAGATGGAGTACCAGGTGCGGCCCATGCCCTCGCCCACGCTGCGGGGCCGGAACAGGGCGGTGGCCCCGCCGGCCGCGCTGATGACCGAGCGGGCCTTGAATACGTAGATGACGTCCTCGCGCACGCCGAACCCCACCGCGCCGGCGATGCGGTTGGGGTCGTCAGCGTCGGTGAACAGGTGGGAGATGAAAACCCGCTCAAAGTGGTTGTCGGGGCCGATGGCCTTCTTGGTGGCCTCGGCGACGATGGGCTTGTAGGCTTCGCCGTGGATCATCACCTGCCAGCGTCCTTCGCGGACGTACAGGCCCTCGTCGTCGTACCAGAAGGGGAGGCCCCATTCCTCAAACATATGGACGCTGCTGTCCACGTGGCGGGCCACGTCGTACACCAGGTCTTCCCGGGAAATGCCCATCATGTCGTTGCGGACGTACTCAACGTAGTCCTCCGGCTGGTTCCAGCCGTGCCGCATCCCCATGTACATATTGATGGCGGACAGGCCCTCGCCCACGGCGCCGCTGCGGTCGGTGGCGGCCTTGTCCACCATGACGATACGCAGGTCGTCGCCGCCCCAGTAACGGGCTTCAATAGCCGCGCCGCAGCCGGCCATGCCGCCGCCGATAATCAGGACGTCGCTTTCAACGATGCGGGTGGTGGGTTCAGGCATTTTGGGAATGTTCTCCTCTTTGATGTTGACGCGCACGTCTAGACAACCTCATCGGGCCGTAAGGCCCAATGACGGCGACGGGCAGTATAACAGACTGGCGTAAGGGCGGGGCCGGCGCTTCAGTTCAGGCTTTCCAGCGTCGCCACGAACTGGCCGATGAGTTCCTTACCGGCGCGGATATACTCCACCTCAGGCGGGTCACCATAAAACCGCTGGTGATATGCCGAAGCGGTCATATACTGTATCAGCAAATCGCGAGGTGCATTCTCCTCGTGAACCAGCCGATGGACGGCCCGCTCCAGCAACCTGTGGGCGTGATGCTCCCATCCCCGGCTTTCGGCAACCGCCTTGATGGCGTGAGCCGCCGCGCCCCAAACCTTGTTGCTGGCCTCTTCCAGCTCGCCCCGGGCCAGTTCGTCGTCCACCAAAGCCAGGAAATGGCGGCTGCGTTCCCGGTGGTAAGCGATGGTGTCAGCGCCGGTGGTCATAGGCTTACCCCGCCGTCAGACTGTTGCCGACCAGCCAACCGGCGTCCAGTTCGATGTCGGGGCGGCAGATCTTGATGAATTCGCCCACGTCGCCGATGTAGGGCGCTTCGCCTTGACGACACACCCGGAGATATTCGACCACCGCGACCAGATTGACCGCGCCCCCGGAGTTGGCAAAAGGAGAATCGCCGGCGTCGGCCTCGTCGGTCAGCCGCCAGCGGCCCGGCCCGGTGTCCTGGTTGCTGAACCAGTCCCGTTTCAACACGCCGTCCACGTCGGGCGAACGGCCGCCCATGGCGAGCTCCACGGCCTGCCACAGCTGGGCGCGCCGGATGGGTTCGCCGCGGGTGACCAGCACGTCGCGGATTATCTTGCTGGCGAGGAGCGTGATATTGTCGTCCGGGTCGACTGCGTAGTCGGAAGCGGATGTCGGATCGGATACCTGGGAAACTACCATTTTTGTCACCTGCGAATTTACCAAGGGTTACAGCCCGCGCAGCTCCAGCGTGCGTACCTCATCAGCCTGAAGGTCGGCAACGCGGATGGCGTGGTTGTTGGTGTCGGCGATGTAGAGCAAGGGCTCGCGCCCGTCGTCAAATATGGCGAAGCTCAGGCCGCTGGGTTCGCTGAACGTCGCCAGCCGACCCGCGCCGTCGTGGAGTCCCACCGCGCCGGAACCCAGAATGGTCTGTACTGAGCGGGTCAGGGGCAGGACTTTCTTGATCTTGTGGTTGTAGGTGTCGGCGATGAACAGCTCGCCTTCCCGCCATTCTATTCCAATGGGATGCTGCAAGCGGACATGGTGCTCCACGCCATCCCGGTCGCCGAAGGCGAACAGGTCGATGCCCACCAGCGTCGCCACCCGCCCGGTCACCGGGTCGATGCCGGCGCTGCGGATGCTGCTGGTTTCCGAGTCGGCAAAGTAGAGCGCGGCGTCACCCTGGCGGTCGGCGCCCACGACGATGCCGCTGGGTTGGGCCAGTGTCGCCGTGGCCAGGGGGCCGTTGTCGATATTCTCCCCGCCGGTGCCGGCGTGGGGGCAGACCATTCCGTCGGCCAGGGACAGCCGCCAAAGCTGGTGGATGCCGGCCATGGCGATGTACAGCGTGCCCTCGTGGTGCGCCAGATCCCAGGGGCTGCTCAAGGCAATTTGACGCCCCGGTCCCTGCGCCCGGCGGTCGTGGCCCTGCTCCCCGGTGCCGGCGATGGTGTCCACCGTGCCGGCCGCGAGATTGACCCGGCGGATGGCGTGGTTCTCGGTGTCCGCCACGTACAGCGTCTCGCCCACCAATTCCATGCCTTGGGGATGGTTGAAGGCAGCGGAGGCGTAATCGCCATCAGCAAAGTCCTCGGCGCCGGAGCCGACGACGGCCTGCACCTGCCCGTCCAGGTCGGCGATGACGACGCGGTTGTGGTTGGTGTCGGCGATGAACAGCCGGTTGCCGGGGCCGTCGGCCAATACCTTGCCGGGAAAGGCCAGGGCCGACTCCTCCACCGCTTCCGGCTTGAGGCCCAGGCTGCGGCGGTCAATCTTGCCTTGCTCGTCGAACTCGGCAATCATCCGGCCCAGCAGGTCGTCGAAAGCTTCGTAGGGCAGCTCGCCCTCGTGCTTGCCGATGACCTTGCCCTCCGGGTCAACGAACATCAGGGTGGGCCAGGCCCGGCAGGCGTACTGCCGCCACACCTGGAACTCGGCGTCGTTGACGATGGGGTGCTTCAGCTCGTAGCGCTGGGCGGCCAGCAATACGTTGTCGGCGTACTTCTCGTTGGGGAACTTGGCGGAATGGACGCCGATTACCACCAGCTCGTCGGCATACTTTTCTTCCATTTTCCGCAACTGCGGAAACACGTGCATGCAGTTGACTCAACAGTAGGTCCAGAAGTCCAGCACTACCACCTTGCCGCGCAGGTCGGCCATGCTCAGGGGCCGGTCGGTGTTGATCCATTCGACGCTGTCAGGGAAATCCGGCGCGTTGACGGTGCCGGCGAAAGAGCGGGTGGCCATGGTTGAGCCTCCAGGGGGCGTGGTTGCGTGGGTTGTGTCGCTAACCGTCTTGCTGTTGGCGCACTTCGCGGGCGCGGTCGATGATGCGCTGGGCGTCGGCGACGGTTCGCTCCTGGTAGTCGGGCTGGTCGGTGAGGAGCGGCTGTGTCCTCGCTTCCTCATAATATTCCTGCTCGCCGGCGTAGGCGGAGTAGATGTCGGGCGAGATACTGAACGCGAAGTTTCGCATTTCAGGGTCAATGTCCCGTATGCGTCCCAGCAGATGCCCGATGTTGTGGGTGCGTTGGTAACGCACACGATGGGCTTCCAGCAGGGCCTTCATGGCGTGTTCCAGAGCGCCTTGGGCTTGCTGACCGATGAGCAAGTCATCGCGGCTCAGGTCAATCATGTCTTGGAGCGCGGTCAAGTGCAGTTCGGCATGGCGCATCCGTTCGTTGTAGGGCGACCAGTTGTACTCGTACTCCGCTTCCGCATCGTCGGCATCTCGGTTGTGGTACTCCTCCGGGTTTTGCGTCATGATTACACCGTCGAACAGAGCCTGGGTAGCAACGTGGTTGATGTACCGTGTACCTTCGCTGAACCTCTGTTCCGAGAGCCAGACGAGTTGAACCGGCACCCGACGTCCGTAGGCGGCCCGGACGATGCCTTCAGCCCATTTCTCAACTGAGCCTTGATATTCGCAATCCGGCTCTTCCGGCTGCACCAGCATGATGTCGATGTCGGAGCGACGTTCTTCGTAGTCGCCCCGAGCCCGGGAGCCGAACAGGATGGTGGCCAGGGGCCGCTCCCGTTCGTGTACGGCTTGCGCGACGGTCAGCGCGCGTGGGTCGCAGGTGGCGGCGGTCATGACGTTACCCTTGCGGCTAACGCGGCGGCTGGGACTCGAAGGCCAGGGTGGCGTAGCGCATGAAGATGGCTCCCACCGGCTCGCCCAGGGGCGCGTTGGCCACCAACACGGCGATGACGTGTTCCTTGCCCGGTTCGCCCGGCTCTTCCAGCAGCACGCGCTTGGGGAGTGTTGTTGCCGGTCACCGCGCCGATGTTGCGGTCGATCTTGCCGTCGATGTACACCTCGCCGTAGTTGTCCACGTTGGTCTCAAACCAGACGCGGCAGGTGGACACGTCCTGTCCTTTTACCGTCTCCGGCATGGTGAACCGCAGGCGATACCAGGCGAAGGTGAAGCCGACGGAATAGCGCTTCTGGAAATCGGCGCCGCTCTCCCAGCCGGAGTCGTCATAGTCGGGCAGGCGGGCGTTGCTGCCCAGCATCTCGGCGACCAGGCCCTGGTTAGGCTCGCCGGGTTCCAGGCCCTGCGCGATGCGCCAGCCGTCGGACTTGATGACGGCGAGGTCGTCTTTCTGTTCGAGGTCAAGGGCTACTCGGGGCATGGGGGTTACTCCTTTGTTGGGGTGATAGGCGGCATTATACGCCATCGCCGATATACTGTGCCGCGGGGCTTTCGCTACTCGACATTTGATGACCGGCGCCCGAAACCCAACCTTTCCAGTATTATGGGAGCAAGGTGAGCCAAAACCGGAAAAGCCGCTATGGAAATGCGCAACACACCGAAACCTGACCTTCAGGCAATCAGCATCGCCCGGCAGATTCACGAAATGGCCGACGCGGAGCAGACGTTTCTGTTCGGATCACGGGCCCGCGGCGACCACCGCCTGGACTCCGACATCGACGTGCTGGTCGTCACGGAAGAACCCCAGCCGGATTCCTGGCTGGAAGACTTGCGACAGCGCTCTCGCGACGTGCAGAAAACCCAGCTGCCCAAAGCTTCCGGCATCGACGTCGTCTGCATGACGGAATCCGAATTCACCAGAGGACGTGTCCTCAGAAATCACATGGCCAACACCATCACCAAGGAAGGATACTCCATCATGCCCGACGGACGCGTTGGATACGGAGCCGACCATGAAGATGAACGCGCTGACTGGGACGACGTGAATAAGAAGATTACGGACGCGGCCGGAGCGGCCGCTTGGCTCAGTGCCATCCGGGACGCCGGAATCATCGATACGGGCGACGACCTACAGTTCGGGCGTGTGGCGCAAAATGCTCTCGAATTCGCGTGCAAAGCCGTCCTGGGGGCCCACGGCTGCGCATACCCCGTCAGCGGACGCGACGGACACAACCTGCGTATCCTGACGGACTTGCTCAGGGAAAATCAAATCATAGGCGTGAACGAATTGGCGCCGGGTGAAAGCCACTGCTACTTGACCGAGTTCGGCGGCGCAGCAGTATATGCCCATGAGCGCCCGCCGCTGGACCGGCGGCTCATCGCCAATGAAATACCCCAAGCGGTTGACCAACTGCGGGCCATGGTGGACGACGCCCGCGAGAGTTGATCGGCGGCGCGGTATGGCATAGTGGCGGCGGTGCAGTCGCAGGCGGTCAGCCTGTTACATAAACGTGTGCATATTCCAGGAAGGGGCTTTGTGCCTCACCTGCGGTGCTCACGCTTATCAGGACGCCGGCGACTGAACCAAGTAGCCCAATCCTGGACGCGGGGGAGGTTCCGCTGTGCGTATTCTATCATCTTTACTAAGGGCTCTATCAGGAGCGCTCACTGCACTGGCCTGGTCTCTCATCGCTATATCGGTCATCGCGTTCTTCGTCTTAGCTTCCTTTGTGCCAATAGGGGGGAGCTGCTTCGGAATAAGCCTGCTGGCCTTTGTAACTCCTCTGTGCGGTGAGAGCAACATACCGCAGTCCGCTTACCTTTCCGTTGCCGGTGGCGGCGTCGCAGGGGTCATTTTGCTGGGCGCTGCTTCAGGCGTTAAAGGTTTGGCAGTTGTCTTCACATTAGCCGTAGTCACGATAGCGCTGTCGTATGTCCTAGCTGTACCGTTAAATCGCGATTTTCCCGGGGCGGGGTATGTTCGTTCTGCAACCCGTTCCATCACAGACTCGTTGAGTCAGCCCTCGCCGCCTGCTATGCCGGCAGATGGCAGCGCAACCACGCCGGCGCAGCCACCGCCGACTGCCACGCCACGCCCGCAGGTCGTGAGGGTAATGGCCACGCCGGCACTCACAAGCTCCGGGCCAGTCACCAGTGTAAGAACTGAGCCAGTGCAGACCTCTGCCACGCGCTTCCCTGTACACTCCGACACCGCACCGACAAAGCCTCCTACTCTTACACCAACACGCCGCCCCACGTTCACGCCCAGGCCAACCCCGACGCCAACGCCACTACCCACACCTACGCCTGCGTGGCGTCCACCTACAGCGCAAGAACTGGCTGAACTGAAACAGTTGATGCTGGAACTGACCAACGCAGAACGGGCCAAGCACGGCGCGCCGTCGGTCAAGTTGGGAGATAACCTGTCACCACAAATCCACGCTGAGCAGAGCCTGGAAAATTGCTATACAGGCCACTGGGATGTGTGGGGCATGAAACCTCTGTACCGCTATGCCTTGACCGGCGGTGACCAGTACACCGCTGAAAATGGCAGCGGAATTAACTACTGCCCCAAAGCCAGCGACAACTACCGCATAAATTACCCGCATTATTGGGCCGATGAAGTGCGGGAAACTGTCGCCGGCTGGATAAGCAGCCCCGGCCACCGCCGCAACCTGCTTGACCCGCGCCACACTGTGATGCACGCCGGCATTGCCATCGGCAAATACGGCAACTCCAACATGGTACAGGTGTTCAGCGGGGACTATGTAACCTGGACCGACCGGCCCAGCATCAGCGACGCTATGCTGAGCGCAGCCGGGCAGATGCGTGGCGCTTTTTACGATGGGGGTGGCAACTATGTTCTAACGAGCATCGAGTACCACCCGCCAACGTACCGGCTCACCCCCGGCCAGTTGGCCGGTACGTATTGCTTGGAGCCAGACACCAGAGTTGGCAGTCTGTCAAAACCGTTGCAGGAAGGATGGTATTACACCGACCGTGAAACCGGCCAAAAATACACTGACTACACCACGTACACCGGAGGAAACAGCCAGTGCGTCAATCCCTACGAATTGCCGGCCGATCGTCCATCGCCCGCATCATGGGATGCCGCAAGAGCGCAACATCGCGCCGCCATAGAACTGTCAAGCTCTATGGCGGACGAGGAAAGCACTGCCTACAAGATAGTGTCCGAGCGGCTGGACATCAGTGCCGATGGGCGCACATTCAGCATACGCGCCAACTTGTCGCCCATCCTGTCCCGCTATGGCCCCGGCATCTACACGGTCACCATCTGGGCTACTACGCCGGACGGGAGACCGAATCCGGTTGCACAATACCCGATATGGTGGCGCACCGAACCGACGCCAGGACATCCTTATTAGGGCCGGCTGGCCAGGCGAAAAGCGGGGGAATGATGCGAATGCTGGAACGAGCATCAAACTTCATAGAAGCAGCAGGGTCATGGCTAAAGGCTATATTGACGATAACCTTATCCACTGCGCTGCTGACAGCAGGTTTTCTGCCATGGACAACCCTCATCCGCTATGCTCCATGGTCAGCATTGTATGGGCGCCAAACGGAGATACAGTTGGGACTCGCTGCCTTCGCCGGCGTTTGCCCTGCAACGGCAATATACTTCGGGGTGACAGAACGCAGTTTCGTTGCCACGACGGTCATAGCGTTCATTTTGATGAGCGTGACAGGGCTATCCACGGTATTGTTCGGAGTTGCCGAGGAGAGGCTCGGGGCGGTGACCGTCGTGGGTATAATAGCGTTCCCGCTGTTAGCGGCAGTGGCTACCAAAGCGGCCAAAATAGCGTCCAAGAAAAAGGAGTGCACTAACGAAGGCAAGAAACTCAAAGCCTCGTTTAACGAAGCCATGCGCGTCGAGAACCTTGCAGAGCTGTTCCTGTGGACCATCGCATGGGCGGCGGGTGGATGCGGGGTATTCTTATTGGTTAAGGCCATCGAAATGTGGTGATGGGGCGCCGCCGTTTGTGGATGGGCGACGGAGCGTGTCTTCCACTCCACCACCGGGCAATGGGGGCGTTGCCCAATAAAGGCTGGGCGACAAACTCCAGCGTCAGCCCCAAGCAACGGCATTGCTCGTATCAAGTTCGCTTTGTACCAGCGTCTTGCGATTGTTCCTGGTTTGCGCCGTGCCGCGCAATGATGGCGTCCACGAATGGCTTCAGCACGTGCTCGGCAAGTTCAATGCGGATGCCTTGGGCGGTCGTGTCATCGTCTTTGCCGTAGAACACGACGACGCCGACATCACGGTCAGCAGCCCGTCGAACCAGACGCTTACCTTCACGACGGAAAACTGGAACGTGGCGCAGACCGTGACGCTGCGCGCCGCTTCCGACTCCGACATGGTGAACGGCTCCCGCACCATCACCCACACCGCCACGGGCGGCGGCTGCAACACCGACACCACTGCCAAAACGCTTACCGCCACCGAGGCCGAGAACGACCACGCCATCATTCTCAGCCCCACAGCCGGCGTGTCCATCACCGAAGGCAGTACGGCAACCTACACAATCAAGCTGGCAACCCAGCCGTCCGCCGACGTAACGGTAACGGTAACGGTAGCAGCCGCCACCACTGGCGACCATACCGACGGCAGTATCACCGTCAAGGACACCGACGACAGCCAAAGCGGCAACCAGACTACGCCCATCGTCTTCACCAGCAGCAACTGGAATACCGCTCGCACCGTCACTCTGGGAGCCCCCGAGGATGCCGACACCAACTTCGGCGCCTGTACCATAACGAACGCGGTGACCAGCACTACGGACAGCAACTACAACGGCAAGACCCGCCACCCTGACGGCGACGGAGAAGGAGCCGCCGCTCGTGGTGCAGGACGGAAGCGACCAGGACATCACCGCGCTGGACGTCAACGAGGGCGGCTTCAACGTCTTGAAGATCAAGCTCAGCGCGCAGCCGTCCAGCGCCGTAACCGTCTATCTGGACCTGCAACCCACTTCCCAGGACGGGGACGACAACATCACCCTCTCGCGGTCATCGCTAACGTTCACCACGCAGAACTACGGCGACGCGCAGACGGTGGAGGTGCGCGCCAGCGAAGACAGCGACATCATCCCGGGCACGCGCACCATCACCCACCGGGTCAGCGGCGGCGGCTACAACAACGCCCGCTCCATTGTCGTCACCGCCACCGAGAAGGAGAACGACAAGGGCATCATCCTGTCCAAAGGCAACAAGATGGGTATCACCGGCCTGGACGTGCCGGAAGCGGGGACCGAAACCTACACGGTGCGGCTCAGCGTCCAACCCAACGCCGCTCTCATCGTGACCATTACCGAAGGAAGCGGCGACACCGACATCACCGTCACCAATCCGTCGGGCAATCCCAAGACGCTAAGCTTCGACAGCGCCGACTGGCAAACGGAGCAGGAAGGGGCATCAACGCAGTAGCCCCCAGGTTCCACACCGCAACGCCGTCGTTGGCGGCGCCGGCGTTGCCGCTTATTAACCATCGTCCATCTATGGAGACAACAATTGTCAGAAGCAGGATTTGCCGGATTTGAAGGATTTTCCAGGATAGGACTTACGCAGTTGCATCCACGTACCCGTCATTCCGGCTTTCGCCGGAATCCAGTGGATTTGCGGTAAATCAATCCGGAACGACGCTAACGATTTCGGTTACTGGGTTCCCGCGAAAGCGGGAACGACGGTGTGATTTTCAAAATGTCAACAGGCCCTAATCCTCACGCGTACCCACTTTGTCATTGCGAGGAGCGTAGTCCGCCACAGGCGGATGGCAATCTCGACGGGTGAGCGATGTTTGCTCCGGCGACGAGATTGCCACGCTGCGCTCGCAATGACAGTTTGCGGAAAGTGGGTACGCATGAGGCCCTAATCCGGTACATCCGATCAATCCGGCAAATCCTGCTTCTGACGATTCCCGGAAGAAGGTAAGCATGGGTTAAGCATCCGAAGGAGGTTGGCCCCATGAGGTTGGCCCCATGAGGAGTCGCATTCCCCTCAACCGTTTCTTGCTTCTCCGCGTCGCGGCAATCGCGCTGGTTGCGGCCCTGGCAGCGTTCGCCCTGCCGGGGCCGCCGTCTTTGGTCCACGCCGCCCACGACCCACCGGGCTGGACCTGGCCCCAGCGCCGGCAAGCTCACCGCCAGCTGGACCGCCCCCACCAACCTGGGCGCCGACACCGTCCAGGACTACAAGCGCCAGTACAAATTGCTATCCTACAGAGCCATTGAGCGGGCTGTAGGCGCACTGCCTACGCTTTGCTATACTGCGAATGTAGCGAGATGCCCTACAAGCACGGCTTGGCGGTAAAGAAATGGAGAATGGAATAGTACGTGTGCATACCTAGTCCTACGTCCTGCAAAGCAACACAGATGGCAGGTTCTCAGTCGTACTGCCGGCGCTCGGCATAAGTGGTCATGGTGGCACAGAGGAGGAGGCGCAGAACCAGATCAAGGCGAATTCTCGTGGGAATTGGTGTTCGTGAACATATTCCAGACGGAACACTGGCTCGTATCCGAGGAGGACTTGGCCAGGAGATTCTTGAGGTTGTTGTCGGAGGATTGGGGACGGGATGAGGAGATGATCGAAGAGGTGTACCAATCCTTATCCGCGCCTCTATCCGAGTGGTAACAGTTCGCAGACTCCTCCCAGTGAGAAGCGGCCCTCCCAGCGAGGGCCGTCAGAGTTTAGGAACCGTCGCAGAGAATGGGCCGGCTTGACCGCCGCCGGCGGTGACTATTATCCTTTGTTCACACCAACCGCCGATGGAGGAAGCCCAATGGGAGGATTTAGTAGAACCGCCGGCATCTTGCTGGGACTGGCCCTGCTGGCCCTGGGCATACTGATGATCCTTGGCGTGTTGGATTTCTTGCTCCGTATCGCCGGCGCGCTGTGCATTATTGCGGCGGTGGTGATGTTGGGCTGGGCTTTCTTCGGTTCAGGTTCAAGACGCGACTATTGAGCCGTCGCGGACCCTGCTGGCCCAACCTCCGGCGCCCCGTCTTTGGAAACAATCATCAGGAAGGTGCGATCATGGGAATGTTTTCCCGAATGTCAACCATCGTGAAATCGAAAATGAACCGGATATTGGACTCCGCTGAGGACCCGCGGGAGACCCTGGACTACTCCTACGAGAAGCAGCTGGAAATGCTCCAGAACGTCAAGCGCGGCGTCGTCGAGATGGTAACCGCCAAGCGACGCATCCAGCAGCAGGCCGACCGGGTTCAGGAGAACATCGCCCGCCTGGACCGGCAGGCTCGCCAGGCGGTGGAAGCCGGCCGGGATGACCTCGCCCGTTTGGCCCTGGAGCGCAAGCAGACCGCCCTGACCGAGCTGGAGGGTCTGGACGAACAGATCGCCGGCATGGAGCGCGAGCAGGAAAAGTTGACCGAGGCCGAAAAGCGCCTCCAGGCCAAGGTGGACGCCTTCCGCAACAAGAAAGAAATCATCAAGGCGCAGTATTCGGCGGCCCAGGCCCAGGTTCGCATCGGCGCCGCCCTCGGTGGCATTTCCGAGGAGATGGGCGACGTTTCCCTGGCGGTGCAGCGCGCCGAGAACAAGACTGACCAGATGAGGGCCAAGGCCGGCGCCATCGACGAGCTGGTGGAGTCGGGCGTGTTGGACGACATCACCGGCCCCCAGGACGACATCGAGCGGGAATTGGCGAAGATTTCGGCTTCCAGCACTGTTGAAGCCGAATTGGCCGCGCTGAAAAACTCCAGCGCGACAACATCGGAGCGCGGAACGTGATTGTACGGATACTTGGCGAGGGACAGTTCAACCTGCCCGGATCGGCCATCGATGACCTCAACGACATTGACAACCGCATGGTGGAGGCGGTGGCTGCTGAGGACGGCGCCCAATTCCAATCGCTGCTGGATGAGATGTTCCAACTGGTGCGGGACCGGGGCGAGCCCGTGCCCCTTGACGAATTGGTTGAATCGGACCTGATCCTGCCGGAAACGGACCTCACGCTGGACGAAGCGGAGCACATCTTCATCGGCGACGGCCTGTTGCCCGGGTAGCAGGCGGTCGCCCCCGGATCAGATCCTTCCGTCCTCATGCGTACGCGCTTTGTCATTGCGAGGAGCGCAGTCCGCCTGCGGCGGATGGCAATCTCGTTCCCGGAGCGATGACTGTTGCCCTAACGAGATTGCCACACTCCGCTCGCAATGACAATTTCGCGAAAGTGGGTTCTCGTGAGGCCCCCGTCTTATTGCACCAGCCTGGACACCTCCGCCCCGGTCAGCGGCCGGCGCACCGTCGCCGGGTCCACCCCGGCGCGCAGCGCCGCCATTACGCCGGCGGCCTCCCAGTAATTCTCAACAATGCGCAGCTGGCCCGCTGCCCAGGGCAGTTCCGTCAGGTCGTTGCTCATCAGATTGCGGTTCTCACGCACGGCGATGGTGGTTATGCCCTGCTCCAACGCCGCCAGGGTGGGCAACCCCACGCATCCGTCGGGGATCACCAGGCATGACACGTCGGCAGCGTTGAGCACGCTGTGATGCCGCCGGGCTTCCGGGTCGGTAACCAGCCGGGGACTGCGCTGCAACCCCTTCAGGATGCACTGGATCATCGCCAGCGATACGGCCTCCGCCGCCATGCGGGGATCGACCACGCCGGGGTCGGCGTTGGCGATCTCCCGGCTGTCCAGCATGGGAGCATGAGCCGAGGGCACGTCGTACAGGGATGAAATCGCATGGGTCAGCATCGCCTCCACGCCACCCCAGGGGTTGACCATGTCGCCCATACGGTCAAAGTACTCGAAATGGTAGCCGGCCGGCACTCCGATCAGGGACGTGATGGCCACGGCGTCATATTGGTCTCGCCGCCGGTCCAATTCCGCAAACAGCGGTTCCAGACCCCGTACCCGGCCGGCGGCCCGCCCCGACCGGGCGTAGGTGGAGTCCATCTCCAGGCCACGATCCATCTGTAGCACCTGCGGCTGGACCAGGCCATAGGATGTCCGGGCCGCGTTGATTGAATTGATGGCCGCATGGACAAAGAGCTCGTCGTCATGAGGGCCGATCACCACCAGCAAACGATTGTTGCGGACCCGCTGCAAGCCCAACTGACCCTGCATCAGCCGGGCGATCACGCTGCCCTCCACGTAAAGGGAGTTGGCCGGCAGCTCAATGACGTCCGATGCGTTCACCACGTTGGGATGGGTGATCAGCGTGTCGCAGACCGAAGCCAGCAGGGCGGCCACCGGCATGGCATCCCCGGCGTGGCCGCCAATCTCCGCTCCCACCCCGGTGGGAACCAGCAGAACCGCGTTGAACTGTTCGGAGTTTTCCACCGGCCGGCGGTCCAGCCGGAATAGGGACGCGGCGCGGCGGTGGCCTTCCAACCCCCGCAGCAGGCCAACTTCGCAGTGATGCCCTTCCTGACCGGAATTTGGGAGCCGCGCCTTGCCCGTAACCGCCAACCTGATGGGAACCTCGCCCGGTTGCAGTCGCTGCGTCACTGCCGCGCCAAGCCGCCGGCGCAGGCTCGCTTTCGACCCGTTTGCGGGAACCATCAGCTCCCTTTCGTACAGTTCGGCAGTCGCCATTACCTTGCTCACCTCACGCGTACCCACTTTCCCCAAACTGTCATTGCGAGCGCAGCGCGGCAATCTCGTCGAGGTAACGGACGTCGCTCCCGGAACGAGATCGCCACGTCGCTTCGCTCCTCGCGATGACAAACTGGGTACGCGTGAGCCTTGCTCACCCTTCCCATCGCCCCAAGAAATCGTCGTAGGTGTAGCGTCGTTTCGTCAGCAGTTCACCGCCCGGGGTGAGAGCGTAAATCGTCGGAAGATTGACGCCGTTGAACATATGAGCCTTGACGAGGGTGTAGGCGCCCGTGTTGAGAAACACCACCCGGTCGCCCACCGTCAAAGGATGGTCAAAACTGTACTCCCCGAAGACGTCCCCGGCCAGGCAGGTGCATCCCGCCAGCGTACAGGCCCAATCGGCGTCGTCCCGATGGCCCAGAACGTCCGGTTCATACTGGTACTCGAACACCTCCGGCATATGATTCACCGTCGTATCCAGGATCGCCGTTCTTCCGCCGCGCCGCGTTTGGATCTCCAGCACGGTGGACACCAGGCAGCACGCCGTCCGTATCAGCGCGGCGCCCGGTTCGATAATCGTTTCCAGGCTGCAACCTCGTTGCAGAAAATCTATCGTGCGGTACAGGGGTGTCATGTCGGGGGCGTCGCCGCCGTATTCGTCTTCAAACAGGTATCCGCCGCCCAGGTTGATCCACCGCAGCCGGCCGTCTTCCAACCGGTGCCCCAAACCGCGACGGACTTTATTCACGGTGGCTTCCAGCTGGCCGAAGTCGGTGGCGTCGCAGTTGGTGTGGAGCAACAGACCCGACACGGCATCGCCCTCGTCCAGAACTTGCGCCACCGTCGGCAGCGTCTCGCCCAACCGGGACGCCGGCCGGCAGGGGTCGTACCGGGCGTCGCCAATGAAAGACAGTTCCGGGTTCACCCGCAGGCCGACCTGGACCGCCGGATGCAACACGTCTCGATGGGATCGCAATTGGTTGACGGAGTTGAAGGCGACGTAGTCGCAGAGTACCCCCGAATCGGCCGCATCCTGGGGCCGCAGTCCCGGGGTGGTGAAATGCACCGCGCCCCGGTCGCGCAGAACCGACCGCGCCAGCCTCGCCTCGAAGAGCGAACTGACGGCGAATCCATCCAAATGGGGCGCCATCAGCTCCAGCGCGTCGCGGAAGCAGAAGGACTTTACCGCGAAAAGCAGCCGGCAACCGCTGCTCTCCCGGATTGCTGCGGCCTTTCCCAGCAGCCGTAGGATACCCGCCTCATCGTAGATGAATGCGGGAGTTTCCAACGTCGGCTCCCCGGCGCGCCCGGCGCCCAGTCGCTCAAACCACCCGGTAACATCGTTCATGTGTCGCTGGATCAGCTGCCGGAATCATCACGAAGGGTATTTGCCCAGCATCAGCCAGCCGCCGCTGCTGGGGGTGGTGAAGGCGCACAGGGCGGTCTCGGCCCGCACCGTTACCTGGCGGTCGCCGGCCGTGCCCCGCAGCTGCTCGATGCTGTCGGTGTACATGGCGGTGCGGGTGCGCCCGTTGCCCAGGTTGCCGCCGCTGGAACTGAAGGGGCGGGGGCCTTTGACGCTGATGTCGCTGGCGTAGAAAGCCAGGGCCTCGCCCCGCTTGACCCCGTAACACTGGAAGCCCTCCAGGAAAAACTGGGTCATTATGGAGTAGCCGTCGTAGGGGTTGAAGATGTCCACGTCGGCGGGCCCCAGGCCGGCGCCTTCGTACATCCGGGCGGCCTGCCGGTCGGTCCACATCTCCACTTCGTCCAGGTCAGGCTGGGTGGTTCGGAACCGGAAGTTGTGCTGCGAATGGTTGAGCACGTACACGGGCTGGGATTTCAGATCCCGCGCCCGCTCGGCGGTGGTGAACAGGTAGGCCGCCGAGGCGTTGACGGGACGGTCGCAGTCCCAGATGCGCAGCGGATTCAGGATGGGCCGGGAGCCGATGTAGTCTTCCACCGATATGGGTTGGATGTTGTGGGTGGCGTTATACCCCCATGGGGTGAGCATCCCGTTCTTGTGCTGGTTGATGACGAAGGGGGCCAGGTCCTCATGTTCGCCGCCGTACTTCATCAGGTACTGGCGGTGGGGAAAGATGTTGATGAAGTCGTTGCCGCCGTGGTTGCCCCAGGGCACCGTCCACTGTCGCGCGCCGCGGGCATAGTCGTCGGCGTTCTCGCCGCCCCGCCGGTAACGTCCTTCCATGTTGCCGGTGGGATAGATGACCAGGCAGGTGGAGCAAACGCCGTCGCCCACGGCCTGGGCGGCCATGCCCACCATTTCCCCGATGGTCGGCACCCCGGTGGGGGCGAATTTGACGTTCTGGAAGCCCATGGTGTTGATGAGCCACTGGGCGTTAATCAGGGTCAGGCCGTACTCCGAGTCGTAGGGCGGGTCGAAGTAGGGCCGGGGCGCCCACTGGGAGGCGGACCCGCCGCTGGCCCCGGCGATGTGGCTGTCGCAGCAGACGATGCCATCCACCTGGTCAATGGTGACGCCGGCCTGTTCCATGGCCTTTTCGCAGGCCATGATGGTGTACGCGCCCAGGGAAGTATCCAGGTTCTCGCCGTCCCACCGCCGGTCCACCGGCGAATGGCCGTAGCCGACCACGGCCACCTTGCCCCGGTGTTCCCACACGCCCAGGCCGTCCCGGTCCCGGCGCCACTGGAAGTTGTTGCTGCTGGTCATAGTCCGTCCTTTTTCGCTTTTTGCGCAACCTGTCGTTGCGAATGACATAGGACTTACGCGCTTGAACCTGTCATTGCGAGCGCAGCGTGGCAATCTCGATGCCGAGGGAGACGTCGCTCCGGCAACGAGATTGCCACGTCGCTTCACTCCTCGCAATGACAAACTGGGTACACGTGAGCTATTCCACCACCTGCCACTCGTGTATCAACTGGCCGGGCGCCACTTCCTCAAAGGTAACTTCAACGGCCGCGCCCACCGGCACCTCGTAGGGTGGGACGCCCGGCAGGTTGGAGTAGAAGTTCACCGTCGGATCCTGGTCCAGCGTCACCATGGCCAGATTGTAGGGCTGGTCGGGCATCCGGCGGTTGAGGCGGCCGTCCTCTATGACGATGTAGGCGGCGACGTGGCCCTTGCCTTCCACCTCTTTCCACTCCAGCCCGTCGGCGGAGCCGCACACCTGGCAGGCCGCCTGGGGCGGATACTGGAGCTTGTCGCAGGCCGTACAGTTCTGGAGGATCAGGCGCTGTTCGTTCACCGCGTCCCAGAAGGGCTGGCTGAGCTCATCGGCCACGGGGATTATCTTTGGCATTTGCTTGTCTCCAACAATGGGCGCCGGCAGAGCGCCCGGACGCGGTGTAACGGGAACCCGGTGGCATGAAGAAAGCCACCGCGTCATCCTCGTCGGAACAATTGCCAACCCGATGAAGGAAGACCACGGTGGCCAAGAACAGCAGGGACACGCGACATTCCCTCTGAACGTCCACAGCCCTTGAACCTAATCGGCGCTGATGCCCAACTCCGTCTGCAAGTCCCGGATGGTCTGGTCACGGCTGCGCGTCGGCGGACGCACCCGCATCCCTATCGGCTCGTTCTCAACCTCCGGCACGACTTTGATGGCGACGAACACCGGGCCGGTAGCCTGCATGATTTCCTCCACGTTGGTGGCGAACTCTTCCAGGTCCTCGAAGCTGTAGGCCGCGGTATAACCGGATTCCTTGGCGACGCCGGCGTAGTTGATCTCCTGCGCGTTGGGAACCGGCTGCCCGCCGGTGGTGGCGTAGCACTCGTTGTCCAACAGGATGTGGCACAAGTTCTGCGGCTTCTTGCCGGCGATGGTGGCCAGTATCCCCATGTTCATCAGCAGCGCGCCCTCGGAATCGAACAGCACCACCTTTTCATCGGGCAGTCCCAGGGCCAGCCCCAGGGCCGCCGAAGTGGTCTGGCCCATCGCGCCGCCCAGGTTCAGGTCCCGGTTCTCGTTGGTGGTGAATTCCCGCCAGTGGCGACCGGAAGTGCCGGTGGGAATGACGATGGCATCGCCCCGGTGCTCCTGGAATACTCGGAATACGTCCTCGGCATGAATCATTTTTTTCCTCCGTTAGCGGTTGAACCCGTGGTATTCGTCGCCCACGAGGATGGCAACCGGCCGCTTGGTGGCCCGGGCTTCCTCGAAGGCGGTGGAGATGCGCGGACTGTCGTCGTTCTGCTCCACCAGGTAGTAGTTGATCCGGAAGGCGTTCAGGAACGGCTCGGTATAGCGGGCCGCCGAGTCGGTAATGACCCCGTGGCGGTTCCAGCCACGATAGCCCACCACCATCACCAGCGGGAAGCCGGCGTCCAGGACCATCCCCCGGATGGAGTCTCCCGATTCCATCATGCCCGTGTTCTGAATCAGGACCACCGGGGTCTTGCCGGCGACCAGCAACCCCAGGGCGATGGCGAAAGTCTCGCCCTCCCGGGAGGCCGGGACAACGTCCAGCCAATCCTGGTCCTTCATCAACTCGTACAGGTAGTTGGTCTCGCTGTCCGGAATGGTCACCACGTGGGTGACGCCGTTCTTCTGGAACTCCTCGACCATAGCCTCGGGGCTCAGCACCGCTGCCTGCTGTGTAACCATGAAATTCTCCTCACTTGTACAATGAACCTGGCAGTCACGGTTTCCGTTGCCTGGGCAAAGACCCGCTGCTGCTGTGGTATCTGCCGATTATAGTAACCCATACCGATAGGGTCAATTTTACGATGCCAGGGGGCGGCGTTCCGATTTAGGTGGTTTGATCCAGCAAACGCTGTTGCCGGCGCGGGTAGGGGCGACCGGCCGGTCGCCCCTACAAAGGGAAACCACCTGAATTGCAACGCTACCATGCCAGGGTCCACGGCCTTTCGATTATTCCCCTCATTCCGGTATTCCAATCATTCCAGCATTCCCGTCATTCCGGACTTGATCCGGAATCCAGGAGCGTTAGGCCAGCAACGGCGCCTGCCCAGCTGAACCACCTGAAACGGAACGCCATCACTGACCCAGGACGATTGCAAAGTCGGCGGAACCTCCTGATCCGCTCATCCTGAGCTTGTCGAAGGATGGCTTGACCAGAGTAGCGCATGGTTCGACAGGCTCACCATGAGCGGAGGTACAAGGACTTTGCAATCGTCCTGATCACTGACCACTGGCCCCTTCCGGAATGCAGAACATAAGTGCTATCATAGCCTTGCAGGCAATTACCGGACCAATCAACCAACCACCGACCGGGTTCCCGTCGTTCACGGCCATCACCTTTCAGCAATCAAGTCGCTTACCGGGCACAAGAGGACGACTGTCCCCGACCGTCATAATCGGAGCAGTCCCCTCGGCCACCGCGTCCGCCACAACGCGCCATGCTATCGGCATGGAGAATAAGAGCAAAAAACCAGCGCATTTCCTCCGGCCGTAGGGCTGAAACAACGACAGGAACCCGGTCAACAACAACCCCAAGCCACCGAGCCGACAGCATCGCCTGCACACCTTCACCATCAACCGACCAGGAGGCAAACTTCACCAACAAATACCTGTCATTGCGACCCCGTACTTGATACGGGGGCGGCAATCCCGTCGCCTGCTTGCCTGCCGCCCGTCAGCCAAAATCCTGACCATCCCTGAAATCCCGAAAATCCTGCTTCTGACCAACTCCCCCTTGAAGGAGTTTTACCCCATGGGCGCCGTCCCTCATCATCAGGCCCAGGCCCGGCGTTTCCTGTCCCTGGCCCGGGCCGACTGCGACGCCGGCGATTTCGCCCGCGCCGCCAACGCCCTGGCCCGGTCGGCCTCCCACGCCGCCACTGCCGCCTCGCTGCATACCAACCCCTTCCACACCCGGGGCACGACCCGACGCCGCCTCACCAACTGGCTCTTCTGTCTCGCTCATGAAGGCCGGCTGCCCCATGGCGTCGTCAAAACCTTCCGCCGCATCTACGACCTGCCGGCCCGGCTGGCCGCGGCCCCCGATTTCGCCGGCGCCCGCCGCCTGGCCCGTCGTGCCCGTAACCGCGTATCCGCCCTGGTCCGTGCTGTGGAACGCGCCGTCGCCGGCCGTCCGCAACCCGCCGTGACCCGCCGCCGCGACCGGTTCCGGTCCGCGCCGCTGCGCCCGGCGCCCGCCTCCCTGTCCGAAATCGCATCCCTGCCTGACTTCGCCCAAATCGCCGCTGCCCACCGCCTCACCGGCGTGCCCTTGCGCAAGCTCCCCGACCCCCACGGCCTGTATCAGCGCGGCATCTCCCCCAAACCATGCGGGTGCCACCCCGAACCCCTCGACCTGACCCAGGAACGCGGCGACGTTCCCCTCTCGCCCCTCTGGCAAAAAGCCCTCTCCCAAACCTTCAAGTGCAAGTTCCCCGACACCCTCCCCTGCTGAAGCGCTGAAAGACCCTGTGCCAGGCAGGGTATTTCGGTTTTCCAAGAAATCCCCTCTCCCTTGATGGGAGAGGGTTAGGGTGAGGGTGAAATCTTGGAGTGGAGAACCATCCCGAGGTAGTAGATACCCATCACCCCGGCCCTCTCCCATCAAGGGAGCGGGAGAACCGAAAGACCCTGCTGTGCCAGGGTCCCATTTGACGCATAACGACTGCTGCGGTATCGTTAGCGCCACTTACGCAACCGATACTGGGAGTGTCCCATTATGGCAGAACCGGAACTTCCCCTCTTCGATTACGACGAGGTCCAGATTGGTGAGGAGCTGGGCTCCTACGAGTACCTGCTTACCCAGGACATGGTGGACCTCTACCGCCGCGCCGTGGACGACCCCGACGCCGTGTTTCCCACCATCGCCGTGAAGCACGACGCCACCTCCCTGGCCCTGGCCTACGACGACCAGACCGGCAGCATCAACGCCGGCAACGAGATCGACCTGTTCAACCCGCCCATTCCCGGCAAGAAAATCCGCGTCACCGGCCGGATCCACGACAAGTACGTCCGCCGGGAAAAGCCCTACCTGGTCATCGAGGCCACCGCCACCGACGAGGACGGGCGTGTCATCGAGAAAATGCGCACCTACCAGATCAAGAAACCCGAGGAGTTGGGCAAGAAATGGCATCCCCAAGGCTAGACAGCGAAACGCTGCCCGTCATCAGCAAGCACATCACCCAGGACGTCATCAACCAGTTTGAAGCCTGCGGCATCCTGAATCGCTCCAACATCCACAACGACCCGGAGCTGGCCTCCAAGCGCCTGGGCACCACCTACGCCATCGCCTCCGGCCGCATGAGCATCGCTTTCTGCACCGAGGCCATGCGCAAGTTCATCGGCGCCGACGCCTTCCACCGCTCCGGCAACGTCAACCTCAAGTTCCTGCGCCCGGTCAAGCACGGCGACACCGTAACCGTCCACGGCCAGGTCAACAGCCGCCAGCCCCAGGACGACGGCAGCACCCTGGTAACCGTTGACGTGTATTGCGAAAACCAGAACGGCGACAAAACCGCCGTCGGCCAGGCCAGCGCCCGCGTTCAGGCGTGAATCCAACCCGTGCGCGAGCCGGTTTGCCGGGCATGAGAGTTTGCGATGACCACGGTTGTTGATTACCACGTCGAAAGGAGCTGGCATTTTCTCGACCTCGTGGACGATGAGGTAGAGCGCGGCGAATTGGAAGAGGCCAGCAACAAGCTGTGGGGCGCGGCCGCCCATGCCATCAAAGCCGTCGCAGAGCGCCGCGGCTGGTTCCATGGTTCGCACAATGCCTTGGGTGAAACGGTCTTGCGCTTGGTTGACGACGAAGGCGCCCCGCCGCTCCTGTACACGTACTACGGATTTGCAAACTGGTTTCACTCAAGGTTCTACGGATGGCCGCCCGAAGCTCATGAAATCCGCCACGGCAAAGAAGACATCGCCGAATTCATCCGTATGCTGGAAAATCTGTGAGCGAGAGGCCCTCTCTTGCCGACAAACCGAATCCCCCTGCTCAATGACCGGATAACAGGAGCAACCAAAATGACTATGACCCGTTCCGAGTTCGGAAAAGTTGAAGTCGATATCGTCTATTGCGTGCCTTGAGGCTACCACGGCCTCGCCACGTGGCTGGCGACCGAATTCTGGCGTTCCCAAAACGCCGGCGACATCGCTATCAAGATGACCCCTGCTGACAAGGGCCGTTTGGAGATTTACCTGGACGGCGCGAAAATCTTCGACCGCTTCGACGAAGAGGGCGACGAGTACCCCGGCTACAGCAAGGTCAACGAACTCAAAATGGTCATCGCAGAACGGGTCTTCGACGTTGAAGACGAGATGATGGCCGCAAGGGGCTAAATGGCTAATCCCGAACACGTCGCCATCGTCCGGGACGGCAAGGCCGCTCTGGACGCCTGGCGCGCCGAAAATCCCGATACTCGGCTGGACCTGCGCATCGCCGACCTCCAGGGCCTGGACCTGGCCGGTATCGACCTGCGCGACTCCGACCTCCGCGGCGCGACGCTGGCCGACGCTCGTCTCACCAGGGCCAACCTGGCCCGCGCCGACCTGCGCTCCGCCGACTTCACCGGAGCCGATATGTACGGCGCGACCCTCGCCCAGGCGCAGATGGCTACCACCATCCTGCGCAACGTCAACCTCTTCTGGGCCGACCTCAAACAGTCCAATATGCAGGAGGCTATCCTGCAATGGTCCCGGCTCAACCGCGCTTTGTTCCTCAGTACCGATCTCACCGGCGCCGACTGTAGCCAGACCACCGCCATCGAGGTTGACCTCCGCTCCGCCAATCTGACCGGCTCCAACTGGCAGGGCGCGAACCTGAACGGCGCCGACGTCAGCCGCGCTATCATGCAGGGCGCCGACTTCACCAGCGCCAAGATCCGCGACTCCATGTGGATCATGACCGACCTGAGGGGCGCCAATTTCAACAAGGCCAGCCTGCACCGCTGCGACATGACCATGAGCAAGTGGGACGAAACCACCAACTTCCCGCCGGGCTTCGATCCTACCTTTATCGAGAACCGGGTGGACGACTACTGACAAGCGCCTAATATCGTGCCGTAGGCATTCCGATGATTGTTATCGACTTGGAACCGCTGCAAGCGTTCACGCTTGCACTCAGTGCCGTGAACCTGCTGGTTGCTATCGCCGTTATTGCTTACGGCGTGGGTCGGGAAAAAAGAGGGAGCCGGAGGCCCCGGAGACCATAGATGCAGACACAGTGCCTCGAACCGCTCGAAGAAATTCGACGCAGGAACCAACGGTTGACGAGCTCCCTCGCTAACCGCGGCCACGATGACGGCGGCCGGTATTCCGAGCGCCGGTCAGTGCGGAATAAACGCCCAACTTTGCAATGTCCGTTCTCCTCGTAGCATCTCATCGGCCCGGCGCCGGCAAGACCGCCATCGCCGCGGGCTTGTCCGCCCTGATCGCCCGCGGCGGCGTTGCCGTCTCCGCGTGCAAACCCCTGTCCCCGGCCGGTCGCGTTGATCCCGACGCTATCTATTTCGCCGGCAACTTCCGCGGCGGCGTTGCCGTGGCCTCCAGCGATGATGACGCCGGACTGGACGCCGCCGCCAGTGCCGTGCGTTCCCTGACCGGCATCAGCGAGCACGTGATAGTGGAGGTCGCCAACCCCGTCAGCGGTTCCGGCGTGGCTTCGCCGTTGACCCTGGGACTGGCCGAGCGGCTGTCCGGCCGGGTCGTGGCCGTTTTCGGATACGACGCCGACCTGTCGGCAGTCTCAATCTCCAGCAGCGTGGCAACTCTGAGCGACCGCCTGGCCGGCATCATCGTCAACCAGACGCCCCGCTACCGCACGCAACGGGCGAGCGACATTCTTGGCGAGGTCGCTGCCGCCGCCATCCCGGTTATCGCGGCTCTGTCCGAAGACCGCCCCATGCTGTCCCTCACCATGACGCAACTGGCCGAGGAACTGGACGGACGCTGGGAACTGGAACCCGCCGACGCCGACGAGTGGGTTGACCGTTTTCTCATCGGCGGGAACATCATGGACTCCGGCGCCGGCTACTTTGGCCGCTATTCCCACCAGGCCGTCATCACCCGCGCCGAGCGTCCCGACATCCAGATGGCCTCGCTGATGCAGGACACCCGCTGCTTGGTCCTCACCGGCGGCGCCCGTCCCACCGAATACATCCGCGTGGAGGCCAGGAAGCGTGAGGTTCCCGTGCTGCTGGTGGACCAGGACACCGTAGCCACCGCCGACGCCGTGGGCGGCCTGCTGGACGCATCCGTGCCTCACCAGCCACACAAAGCGGAGCGAATGGCCGACCTGCTGGAAGGCCGGGTGGATTTGCCGGAGCTGTTGTCGGCTGTCTGAAGCAGGGATAGCGTTCCGTTTTAGGTGGTTTGGGTTTTGTCATTGCGAGCGCAGCGCGGCAATCCCGTTGGCGTAGCGGCAGTTTTATCGCTCGGATACCCCGCCGAGGAACTGAACCACCTGAAACGGAACGCTACCCTGAAGCAGGATTTACTGGATTTGTGGGATGCGTCAGGATTGGAGGGATATCCCCCGTCGAACGGCCCCAATCCGGGTAATCCTACAAATCCCGAAAATCCTGCTTCTGACGAACCATTACCGTCAGTCCTGCATCTCGAACCTCTCGGACTCCGGCGGCTGCGCCCACAGCTCCTCGGCCCCGGCCATTGCCACCGCCCGCTCCGGGCTGGCGCGCCAGGCGTCGTAGATCTCGTTGCTGTCCCACGTCACCAGCGTGGAGATTTTGGTGGGGTCGGACAACGATATAAAGGTCTGCCGCGCGCCAAATCCGGGGGCCTTGCTCTGGGCTTCTCCGTTGCGATCCAGCAGCGCCTTCGCCGCCTCCACCTGATCCGCTTTGGCCCAGTGATGCGTCAGCACGCCAATCAATGCCATGGCTACGTTCTCCTTCTCTCGTCTCAACTAGTTGTCTGTACTGCTTGAAATGTCCGCCCGGCGCCGGCCCCAGGGACACACCAGCCGGAACCGCAGGCCCTCCTGCCGCACGTGCAGCGCCTTGCCCATGACGTAGGCCACCAGGGCCGCGCTGATACTGAACACCGCTCCCATTTTGCCCGGTTCCTCAAAGGCTGATCCATAGGGAAACGCTTTGCCGGCCACGAACAGCGCCACCGTCAGGCCAAGGCCCGCGATTATCCCGATCACCGGCAGATGCCGCAGCGACATCCCGTCCGGCAGCGGGAACCCCAAACGCTCCGCGACCCACGAGAACAGCGTAACGCCGATACCTTTACCCACAATCAGCGACACCAGCACCATGAACGTAACCCAGCCGATGTTGGAGAAAGCCACCCCGGCATTGGCAAAAGCGAAGAAAAACAGCCCAAAGTCAACAAACATTTTCAGTTGGTGCTCGAACTGCTCCAGCGCGCTATGGCTGGAGTGCTCTTCGGGGGTGGCTGCGGGATGCGACGCCCCATGTCGTCCTTGGCTGTGCGTTTCGCTGGACTCCAACTCTTTGTGTGCCGGAGCATGAGGCAGGAAGGGCACGATGGGGGCCAACGCCAGGGCCGGTTCCACGCCGGCCTTCGCCATTCCGCTCCAGGAAAGCGCGCCGCCCACCAGGATGTACACCGGCCACCAGCGGACGCGGAGTCGCCGCAGCGCGTAGGCTGCCGCCATGCCTCCGACCACCAGCAGCAGCCATACCGGTTGCACCGGATGGTTCGGATCGGGATAGAAAACGGCGATGATGACCAGCCCGATGGCGTCGTCCACCACCGCCAGCAGCAGCAGGAAGTTCACTGCCGGATGCAGTGGCCCGAACACCACCCGCGCCACCAGCCAGGCCAGGGCGATGTCGGTGGCCGTCGGTATCGCCCAACCATTGGCCACCGCGCCGAAATCGGCCGTCCCGCCGTAGATAACCCACGCCAACAGTAAGTACATTCCCGCCGGGCCGAACACGCCGCCCAGCGTGCCGATCAGGGGATTGATGGCCCGCCGCAGCGGATTCAAAACGCCGCCCGGCAGCGTCGACTCCGTAATTTCCTTGGCGGCGATGCCAAAGAACAGGCACATGAACATCCCGTTGATGATGAAGTGCAGGTCCAGCTTGTGCCCGAAGACGTAGGCATCATCTCCGAAGGGACGGAAATGCACCAACCCCTCGTACCACTGTTGGTCCACGTTGGCCGCCACCAGCCCCAGCACAACGCCGGCAATCAACGGCAGGGAAAATTCCTGCAGGAGATCGAGCACCCGCAGCAACGGGTTTACGTGTTCAGCCTGTTGAGTGCGCATGGGGTGTTATCGGTTGAAGGACGTTTCAGCGATTTGCGGCGGCAATTTTACCACCATTCCCCTGCCTAAACCCGCTGCTGCCAGCAGTCCGACGCCACCGCTACCGGCCCGTCGTACACCGACCGCGCTTCCGCCGCCAGCGTCTCCGTTTCGGCGTGAAATACGTTGTCAATGTGGGTCAGAGTCAACGATCCGACACCAGCCAACTGGGCAATCCGGCCGGCTTCCGCCGCCGTTGCGTGTGCGGCCTCGTCCGCTCGGGTCCGGTCCGCCTCGGTGCAGATGGCCTCGTGGATCAGAAGCGTCGCTCCCTCCGCCAACTCGGCCAAAGCCGGACACCATCGGGTGTCTCCCGAAAACACGACGGCGTGTCCGGCCGATTCTACCCGCCACCCCATCGCGCCGTCGATGTGATTCACCCGGCCGCACTTGGCCCGCACCTCCGGAGTCAGTTGTATCCATTGGTCCGGTTCAGTGGGTCGGAAAAGAAAGCTCCGTCGTCCGTCCCGGCGGAGCGCTCCGTCGGCGTCAACGGACAGTCCCCGGGTAGGGTAGGCCAGCAATCCGGCGATATCGGCCATCGCGCGCTGGGAACCGTACACCTGCATGGGCCGCTCCGTCGGGTCCAGCCGGCTGCGCTGCATCTCGATGTGCGGCAGTCCCTCGCAGTGGTCGGCATGGCTGTGGCTCAGCAGGCAGTGGTCAAAGTCCGTAGGCGAAAATCCTAGCTGCTGCCCGTGCCGCAGCACGGTGTTTCCCGAGGCAGCGTCCAGTAATATCCGGACCCCATCGGGACATTCCAGCACCATGGCCGTGTGGTTCCGCATGATGGAGCCGCCACCCCCGGTCCCCAGATAACTGATGGTAAAACCTGCCATTGCCAAATCATCCTCCTTCGGCATAATCTCCCGCGTAAATTGTCAGAAGCAGGATTTCCGGGATTTTAAGGATTACCAGGATTGCAACCGTTTGGTGATGAGACTCTCTCAATCCTGACAATCATTCAAATCCGGTAAATCCTGCTTCTGACGTTATCACACCAACGCCACCCGCGAGTGCGGCAACACCGCCGGGTTCACCAGGAACTCCGGCATCCGCCCCTGCAACACGTCCACCGTGGCCTGCGCCGTTCGTACTTCCAGCTCCAGCACCGACTGCTGCGACAGAAAGGCCACGTGGGGCGTGACGATCACGTTGTCCATACCAAACAGCGGGTGATCCGCCGCCGGCGCCGCCGATTCCATAACGTCCAGCCCCGCCCCGGCGATCTGCCCCTCCCGCAATGCGTCGCACAGGGCCGGCTCGTCCACAATCGGCCCCCGCGCGCAGTTGATGAGATATGCCGATGGTTTCATTAGTTCAAACGCCCGCGCCCCAATCAGCCCCCTCGTCTCCTCGTTCAGCGGCGTATGCGCCGTTACATAGTCGGCCGACGCCAGCAGATCCTCCAGCGATGCGGCAGTCACCCCGTCGGGCAGCGCGGCGTCTGCCGGCAGGTAGGGATCGTATGCCGCCACGGCCAACCCGAAAGCTCGAGCCTTGTCCGCCACCGCCCGACCGATGCGCCCGAATCCGACGATGCCAATGGTCTGGCCCCGCAGGCGCGTCAGCGGATGCGGCGACGGCGTTCCCTCCCACTGGCCCGCTTTCGCCACGCCGTCGTAGAATCCCACCTGCCGGTTCCACGTCAGCAGCAGCGCCATCACGTGATCGCTGACCTCATCCACGCAGTAGTCGGGGACGTAGGTCACCGGGATCCCCAGGTCCGTCGCCACGTCCACGGCGATGTTATCCACTCCCACGCCGTAGCGGCTGATGACCCGGCACCGTTCCGCCGCTCGCACTACCGCCGGCGTGACCTGCGCGAAGCACGTCATGATCCCGTCACAGTCCACGGCCAGCGCCGCCAACGTCTCCTCTGACCCGTCGGGCGCTTCGACGACCGAAACGTCGTCCCCCAAACCGGCCGCTAGTACCTCCCGCTCCGGCGCGGTGGACGGCCAGACGAAATCGGTAATGAGGATGCGAACGGGGGAGTTAGCCATATCGAATTAGTCCAAGTTGGGCGGGTCAGGGAAGCGCGATACTTGATCGTCAGATGCGGGTGAGGCGGAGGAGGGCGCCGACATCCTCCTCTTCTTCCAGACGCCAGAGGCGGGCGAGGAGTTCTTCCGTCTGGTCTGGAGTAAGGAGGTTTTCGCAGAGGGAGCGGAACTTGATCTCAACCTCCGCGTCGGTCATGGGGTTGAGGTGGTGGCCGCGGAATTGGGCGACCTCCGCGCTGTAGGTCTGGCCGCCGCTCATTCGCAGGTCCAAGTTGCAGAGCATGGCTTCGGGGAAGCGGCGGTTGGCCTCTTCGGACGCCTCGATGCGCGTGCGGCTGATCAAGGTGGCAAGGCCAGGGTCGTTGATGTGCTCGTCGGAAAAGTGTCCCTGGTTGAGAGTGTTGTAGGTCAGGGCGATGGCGGTGGCGTAAGGCATACTGTGGTCGGCGGATTCGCGGGTCTTGGGATGGTACTTTTCCTCGTCGCCGGCCATGATGTCGATGGCCTTTTGCAGGGTGCGGATGTGGACGTCCTCGATGTCGTTGACGCGGAAATCGGGCGCCTGGCGGCGGGCGGCCAGGGCGGCTTCCACCACCGTCTGCGAGTATAGGCCCAGGGCAAACTGCTTGATGTTGCATTCGTGGACTTTGAAAGGCTGCCCTTGGTCGCCGCCGAAGGGCTCCAGTTCGTAAGGCCCTTTGGTGACCGCGTTGAAGAAGCCCAACTCGCCCTCGAATATGGGGGCCGGGCCGGTTAGCCCGCGCTCGGCCAGCAGGGCGGCGAAGACGGCGTTGCGGCTGGCGTTGGCGTAAGCGCAACCCTTCCAATGGGACAGCTCGCCGACCCGGGTCTGGCCCAGGGCCAGGTTGGGCGTGATGCCCAGATTCAGCGTTTGCTCAGTTTGGGCGGCGGACAGGCCCATGGCGCGGGCCGCGCCCAGGCTGCTGGCGATGGCGCCGTTGGTCACGTGGTCAAAGCCCAGGGCTCGGATGTTGAAGGCGTCGCCGAAGCGGCAGAAAGCCTCGTAGGCGACGGCGGTGGCCGTCAGCAGGCGGCGTCCGCCGGCTCCAGCCAGCTCCGCGCCGGCCAGGGTGGCGGCGATGCTGTCACTGGGGTGGCCTGATTCCAAGGTGGTGTAGCCGTCGTTGAAGTCCAGATAGCGGATCATCACGCCATTGGCGAAGGTGGCCAGCTCGGGGCTGCTGGTCAGTCCGCTGCCGATGATGGTGACGGGCCGGCGGTGCCCGGTGACGTCGCCGGCCAGATCGCGAGCGATTTTGGCCGGCTCAGAGGTGTAACCGCCGATGGCGCAGCCGATGGTGTCGATCATCATCCGCTTGAGCAGATGGAGGGTGTCGGCGGGCAGGTCGCGGTAGTGGAGGTTGGCGGAGTAGTTCGAGACGTATTCGGCGATGGTGGGCATTCTGGTCACCTTGTCGGGGGTCGGATGGCTCGTCATGGCATAGGGTATTTTAGCGCAGAGACGCAAAGGCGCGGAGACGCAGAGGGAGTTGGTTTCGGATCGGGAAGCCCAAGCCGGCGGCGACGGTCTGTTGCCGTTGATCCAGCGTAATGAAGGCCAGACCGGGCATAGTGCGAGCGGCGTAGAGGGCGTTGGCTACGTGCCAGAGGTCGGCGCCACGGAGGTAGCCGACTTCGAGGACGGCAGCTACTTCCAGGTGAAGCGGGCGAGTGGGTAAGACCCACTCCATGTCGCGCAGCGAACCGGGTTCGGGATCGCGTCCTTCGCGGGCGAAAGCTGAACGCACCTCGGCTTCGAGCAGATTTGAGGAGATCAGCAGTTGGAAATTCGAGAGCTGATTGGCTACGGCGCCTGCATTCGGTTCGTCGAGGGCAACAGCCACCACCGCTGAGGAATCGACGTAGGCCACCGCCAAGCGAAGTGTTGTAATCACCAACTATCCACGCTCCTTAAGGAAACGCTCAAGGGCGCCGGGCGGAAGAGTTCCTCTCAGCTGTTCAAATGGGACGCCACGGTTTGCTGCAGGACCGTCGTATGATCGGACAAGGATACCCCTGGCGCGGAGCTCGTCGAACCATTCCGCATCGGTGAGGGTTTCGACCTTGCGCAGTTCATCAACGGTCAGATGCGCGTAGGGGCGGGGTTTTGGTTGGTTGGCGTGTTTTTCGTCAGGCATGAGCGTCTCCCCGGCAGGCTGAGTCGGTCTGGCGTGGTGGTCTATTCGGGTTACGCCCCTTTCACGTTAACGATTTGGTGGAAGGTGTGCAGGATTTCGACGAGGTCGGCGGACTGTTCCATCACCAGGTCGATGTCCTTGTAGGCGCCGGGGAGTTCGTCCAGGAAGGCTTCGGAGCGGTTGACCTCAATGCCGGCCATGTCCCGGTCGAAGTCGTCCATGGTGAAGGACTTGCGGGCCCGGTTGCGGCTCAGACGGCGGCCGGCGCCGTGGGGCGCGGTGTTGAAGGAAGCGGGGTGCCCTTTCCCTCGGACAACGTAGCTGCGGGTGCCCATGGAGCCGGGGATGAGGCCGAGCTGGCCTTCCCTGGCCTCGATTGCTCCCTTGCGGGAGACGAGGATGTTCTTGCCGAAGTGGTGTTCCCGCTTGGTGAAGTTGTGGTGACACTGGATGCGCTCCACCTCTTCAAAATCGCCGCAGCGGTGTTGCAGGATTTTGATGATGCGCTCCATCATCTCCTCCCGGTTGAGCAGGGCGAATTCCTGCGCCCAGTCCAGATCGGCCAAGTAGTCGTTGAACTCTGGTGTGTCCTCCACCAGATAGGACAGGTCGGCGTCCGGCAGGTTGATGTACCACTTTTCCATCAACTGCTTGGCGATGGCGATGTGGTGGGTGGCGATGCGGTTGCCGACGCCGCGGGAGCCGGAGTGCAGGAAAGCCCAGGCGTAATCCGCTTCGTCCAGCACGATCTCGATGAAGTGGTTGCCGGAGCCGAGGGAACCCAACTGGTTGCGCCAGTTCTTGGAGAGGTTGTCGTAGAAGTCCAGGCGGTCCAGTTCGGCGGCTTTGGCCTCCAGCTGCTCGATGCGCGGCCGGGCGGTCTTCTTGACGCTGCGGTTATAGTGGCCGGCGCTGAGGGGTATCTGGCTCTCGATGGCCCGGCGGATGTCCAACAGGTCATCGGGCAAATCCTCGCGCTTGAGCGGCGTCTTGGCGGCGATCATGCCGCAGCCGATGTCCACGCCCACGGCGGCGGGGATGATGGCCCGCATGGTGGGAATGACCGAGCCGACGGTCGCGCCCAAACCAAAGTGGCAGTCGGGCATCACGGCGACGTGCTTGAAGATGAAGGGCAGCTGCGACAGGTTTTCAATCTGCCGCATCGCCGACTCTTCAATCTGCTCGCCGGGGAGCCAGGACAGGACGTTGGGACCGATGTTGCGGGGTGGCATGATTTCCTCGCTGGGATACTCCAAAGATAATGGAGCGGATGGTTGTTCTCCTTCAATTATAACTGCCGCCTTGAAAATCGTCAGAAATACGAGTCGCCTAATGGGTGGATTAGCCGCCACCCTGGCGCGCGCCGGCGTCGGGTATTGAATCCAGCCAAGCGTCCGTTGCCGCGGGTGAACGTAACCGCAGCGCGTTCAGATGCGAATGCTCGGCGCAGCCAACGCTTTCGAGACCGTTTTCCGCAGTCTCCAGTGCGTCTGGAATGCCCACAGGAAAAGCGAGTCTTTAGTCAAAAAATGTCGCCACAGGATTTCCCGGTTGCCGTTCCATAGCTCGGCCCCGGTTATGGCCCGCGTCATCGTTCTGCGGAACAGCCGCCAGAACACCACGGGGAACGGGTAATCCAACCAGACCAGAGCGGTAGCTGGCCCCCAAACTATGTCCCTGACCAGTCCGTAATTCCCATCTGCTACCCACCGTTCTCCCGATAGCCGGTCGCGGATGTTCCGTTTGAATTCGTCGTCCGGGGTGGGAACCCAATTCGGGCCGTGCCGATAAGCGTCCAGCCTCAACGTGCGGCGCTCCGAGGCGGTTCGCCAGCTCAGCGGCCAGCGTGGATTTGCCTGAACCCGAAGTGCCGACCACTGCGATTCGGCGCAAATCTACCGCGCCGGCGCTCATCATCGGCGCCCGTTGACGCGCTTTATCACCGCTCCGGCTGGGCATGAAAGCTATCGACCTGACGCAGGTAGTTGCGCAGCAGGTCGTGGCCCACCGTCGTCATTATCGATTCGGGGTGAAACTGGACGCCCTCTACCGGCATTTCTTTGTGGCGGACGCCCATGATGAGGCCG
>CAXXHX010000002.1:0-14733 GCA_963665395.2 Dehalococcoidia bacterium | reverse complement strand
CCGCCAGTGGTCATAGTCAACGCGCTCCCACTCCCAGCCGACGCCCTCTTCAAAGCTCACGTATTCGTAGGGGCCGGTGCGCGCCGATTTTTCGGCCACGGCGTCGCGGCTCTGGATGCAGTAGTTCAGGGGCAGTCCGGCCTCGTTGTTGCCGTAGTCGGCTTCCCCGCCGGGGCAGTTCTGGTCCCACTGGGCCTTGCTGCTGTGGGGGATGCCCCGATAGCCCGAGTACCAGTAGAGGAAGTCAACGGCGGGGCGGCGCTTCATGTGAATGTTGACTTCGTAGTCGTTGACGATTTCAACTTCGCCGCCCGGGTCGCTGCGGAAGTAGTCGGAGTACGACGCTCGGCAATCCGGGTTGGTGTAATACGCCATGGAGTGCTTGACGTCCTGCGCCGTGAACTCGCCCCAGTCGTCATGCCAGCGCACTCCCTGGCGCAACTTGAAGTTCCAGGTGCGTCCGTCGGGAGTGATGCTCCATTCGGTGGCGAGCATGGGTTCATAGGATCCGTCAAAGCGGCTGGCGTCCACCATCCACTCCGCGGACATACGATAGTTCAGCACGCCGGAACCGGTTACCTCACAGTCCAGCATCGACTCCAACGAAGGCGGGTCCGCAACTAGAATGAGGCGATCAGTGACCAACTGGCCTTCCGGTTCCGCTCCGACCGGGGTGGCCGTGGGAGTTGGCCTTGCCTGCAACACCGACTGGCGCTGGGTCGGCGTCGGCGCCAGAGTGGCGCCTTGCGGCACCGGGGTATTGGTGGCGACCGCCTGAGCCGGCGCCTCTGTGGCAGCGGGTTGGGCTGGCGCGGCGGCCGCGGTGGTCGCGGCGGGTTGCGCCGGCGCCGGCTGTTCCGCAGCGCCCCCGCAGGCAGCGATAACGACCGTGGTGGTCAACGCCGCCAGGAACGCAACTACTGGCAATTTCAAGAACCGTCGGTAATCCATATGGACCCTCCAGGATGAGGTTCAGGGCGTCAAGAATGACTGTACGCAGATTTCGCGTAATCCCGACTGTAACGTTAGCGGGGGCAATATAGGCAACATCGTTAGCATAGTCAAATCTCAGGATTCTGCGCCTGGTGTACGAATATCGGAAAACGTGAGGATCTTTTGACCATTATTCGTTTTTATGTACA
Source organism: Dehalococcoidia bacterium (assembly GCA_963665395.2). Classification (GTDB taxonomy): domain Bacteria; phylum Chloroflexota; class Dehalococcoidia; order Lucifugimonadales; family UBA3495; genus Bin87. The sequence continues at coordinate 13,591 of CAXXHX010000002.1, read as the reverse complement.
TAATATCGTTGCCACACGCATTTTGAATGACGATTTAACAATAAATTTACATAAGGCTGGCAAATGTCTAATATTACATGAGGTGATGTATTGGCATTTGCGATAACAGAGTGGCCGCACGAACCGCGCGGCCACCGATGGCGCCGTCGGAAATTGTGCGTTCAGAAAACGGCGCCGGCGATGCGCTCTACCTCGTCCAAGGCCCCGGAACTGGTGGTATCGGGCAGGCGGATGATGACGCGGTTCGCGCCCGCTTCCTCGAAACGGCCGATCAGTTCCCGGTCCGCCGGCTGGCCGAATACCGTGATGTTGATGGTTGACGGGTCACGGCCCGACGCCTCGGCCAGCTCGTCGATGGCGGCGCGGCCGGCGGCAATCTGTTCTGGGCTGGAGGCGGTCGGCATCCAGCCGTCGCCCCAGCGGGCCACCCGGCGGAACACGTTGCGAGCGTTGCCGCCCAGGATCACCGGCGGGCCGCCTTCCTGGGCCGGTTTGGGGTTGCACTGGACCGGCGGGAAGTCGTAATAACGGCCGTGGTACTCGGCGGCGTCCTGGGTCCACAGGGCGCGCATCACCTCGATGGCCTCCCGGGCCTGGGTCCAGCGATGGTCGAAGTCGCCGCCCATGATTTCCGTCTCCTCCCGCAGCCAGCCCGTGCCGATGCCCAGGATGAACCGTCCCCCGGAGAAACGGTCCAGGCTGGAGATCGCGCCGGCCAGAACCAACGGATTGCGCTCGGGGATAAGGGTGATCCCCGTGCCGAGTTTGATATTCGTGGGTTACCGCCGATGCCCGGGCCAGGCCAATGTAAGGATCGGCCATGTCGCTCATATAGTCGGGTATGGAACCGTCGGGCGAACCGGGGTATTTCGACGCCGGGTTCACCGGCATGACCGGATGTTCCGGCAGCCAGATGGACTCGAACCCCATGGCCTCCGCTTTGGCCGCGATGTCTGCCACGTCAATGGAGTTGGTGGAGATTGACATATTCAAACCGATGTCCATACGAGCCTCCGCCTGGGGACACAAAATTACTGCTCCAATCTGTCCGGGATAATAGCACGGAGCATCCGGGCGGTCTATCAGGGCTTTTCGATCATCCGGTTGTCATTGCGAGCGTAGCGTGGCAATCTCGTTCCGACGGCACGGGTCTGACCGGATTGCCACGTCGCTACCGCTCCTCGCAATGACAAACAAAAGAATCGGGGCGGTCTATGGCGGTCTGTGCCGGACTATCCATAGGTGATGTTATACTTGCGGTGGCTCCCGCACCGTAACTATCCCGGAGCCGCCATCGAGGACGCTTGCGATGCCACTCTACATAATGCTGGCCAATCTCACCGGCCGGGGTCGCCGGATGAGCCAGGCCAACCCCAACCTGCTGGCTGAAGCCGCTTTGGACGCGGAAACCCCCACCAGCAAGGTGCTGACTCAGTACGCGGTGTTGGGACGGCACGACTTTGTCATCATCACCGAAGCGGCTGACAACCACGCTGCGGCCCGGCTTTCGCTGGAGCTGGGGGTTCGGGCCGGCTTGAACATCGAAACGCTGCCCGCCATGCCTGTCGGCGTGCTCTCTGACGAGGAGCACATCAGCATCCTGCGCGACGCCGCCGTGGCCCTGGCCATTCCCAACGGGCCTGACGAAAGCGAGGGCAGCGACGAGTGGCGGCTGCCGGATGAGCCCGATTAGCCCGACCGCTGCGCCGTCCGGGGAGACACCATGACCGCCTCGCGTCCGCCCACCGTAATGACCATCGCCGGCTCCGATTCCGGCGGCGGGGCTGGAATCCAGGCGGATCTCAAGACCCTTTCGGCCCTGGGCGTGTTCGGCACGTCAACACTCACTGCCATAACGGCGCAGAACACCGTTGGCGTCACCGCGGTGCATGAGGTTCCGACCGATGTAATCGCCGCGCAGATCGACGCTGTGATCACCGACATTGGGGCCGACGCGGTCAAGACCGGAATGCTGTCTTCCAGCGCCATCGTCGAGACGGTGGCCGACGCCATCCGGCGGCATGGCATAGTCAACCTGGTGGTGGACCCGGTGATGGTGGCCAAGAGCGGCGACCGCCTGCTCCGCGAGGAAGCCATTGCCTCAATCTGCAACTCTCTCATTCCACTAGCCGCCGTGGTCACTCCCAACATTCCCGAAGCCGAAGACTTGACCGGGCTAACCATTAGCGCCGATGACGATGTCCGGCAGGCTGCGCTGAGCATAATCGATATGGGCGCCCGCACCGTGGTCATTAAAGGCGGGCATCGCGATGGCCCACCGACGGATGTGTTCTACGACGGTGAGCGGTTCCAGGAATTCACCACGGAACGTATTCCTTCCACCAACACCCACGGCACTGGATGTACCTTCGCCTCAGCCGTGGCCGCCGGTTTGGCCCACGGGCTGGAACCGCCCGCAGCGGTGGGCCAGGCCAAGGAATACGTTACCGAGGCGATACGGGCGTCCTATCCAATCGGACGGGGCCACGGCCCGTTGCACCATTTTCACGCTTTCTGGTAGTAAGCCGGCTACGCTACAATCTCAGTCTCAATGTTTCGTCATTCCGGCGAAAGAACAGCCTGCCCCGTGCTTGACACGGGGACGGAATCCACACTCACCGAGGTATTCCCACATGGCAGGTTTTGACGTGGTTTCCAGTCGGGTCAGCTTCCCCGACCTGGACGCTGAGATTCTGGAATATTGGAAGGAACGCGACGTGTTCCGTCGTTCCGTGGACGAACGACCGGACGCTCCGCTCTTCATGATGTACGAGGGGCCGCCCACCGCCAACGGCAGTCCCGGCATCCATCATGTATTGGCGCGGGTGTTCAAGGACGTGATTTCCCGCTACCGCACCATGAAGGGCTGCCGGGTCATCCGCAAAGGCGGCTGGGACACCCACGGCCTGCCGGTGGAGATGGCCGTTGAGCAGGAGCTGGGCCTCTCCTCCAAACGCGACATTGAGGAGTACGGCATCGCCGAGTTCAACCAACGCTGCCGGGAAAGCGTCTTCCGGTACGTGAAGGACTGGGAGGTGATGACCGACCGTATCGGCTACTGGGTCGATATGGACGACCCCTACGTAACGCTGGAAACCGACTACATCGAAACCGGCTGGTGGATCCTCAAGCAGCTGTGGGATCGCGGCCTGCTGTACGAAGACCGTCGCGGCACCCCGCATTGCCCCCGCTGCGTGTCCAGCCTGTCTTCCCACGAGGTCGCTCTGGGCTACCGGGAGAACACCCCGGATCCGAGCGTATTCATCAAATTTGAAGCCACCACTTGGCCCGATGATACGTCCACCTTCTTCCTGGCCTGGACTACCACGCCATGGACCTTGCCCGGCAACACCGCCCTGGCTGTGGACGCCGACGCCGAATACTCCGTTGTGGAAACCGCCGACTGTCAATTGATACTGGCCACTGCCCTCCTCAACGTACTGCAAGAGGAATATTCGGTAGTCATAACCGTCCGCGGCAGCGACCTTGTTGACCTCCCCTACCGTCCCCTGTACGACGCAACCGAATACCGGAGTCCCATCCGCCAATTCGTCCGCGGCCCCGACGGGCAAACCACGCTGGAGGAAGCCGACGGCTACGCGCCCCGGGTCGTGGCCGCCGATTTCGTCAGCATGGACGACGGCACCGGCATCGTCCACATCGCGCCGGCCTTCGGCGACGAAGACCTGGCCTTGGGCCGGGAACAGGAACTCGCCTTCGTCCAGCAGGTTGACCTCCAGGGCGTCATCACCGGCGACTACCCCTTCGCCGGCAAGTTCGTCAAAGACGCTGACCCGGAAATCGCCGCCGACCTGGAAGAACGCGGCCTCCTCTACCATCAGGGCGTGTACCGCCATACCTACCCCTTCTGCTGGCGGTGCGACACCCCGTTGCTGTACTACGCCAAAACCTCCTGGTACATCCGCACCACCGCCGTCAAAGACCGCCTGGTGGACATCAACAGCGGCATCAACTGGTATCCCGGTCACATTCGTGAAGGCCGGTTCGGCGAATGGCTCCGCAACAACGTGGACTGGGCCATCTCCCGGGAACGGTATTGGGGCACCCCAATTCCCATTTGGCGATGCGATAAGTGCGGGGCAATGGACTGCGTGGGCAGTATCTCCGAACTTGCGGAACGCGCCGCCCAGGAATTGAACGGCCTGGACCTGCACCGCCCCGACGTTGACGAAGTGACGTGGCCCTGCCTTGCCCCGGACTGCGGCGGCGTCATGTATCGCATTCCGGAGGTGATGGACTGCTGGTTCGATTCCGGGATGATGCCCTTCGCCCAATGGCATTTTCCCTTCGAGAATCAGGACATCGCCACCGACGGACGCCTACCGGCGGACTACATCTGCGAGGCCGTTGACCAGACCCGCGGCTGGTTCTACAGCCTTCACGCCCTGTCCACCCTGTTGCAGGACGACGTGGCCTACCGCAACGTCATCTGCCTCGGCCTCATCCTGGACGGACGCGGCCGGAAGATGAGCAAGCGCCTGGGCAACATCGTGGAGCCGGACAGCATCCTGGACTCCCACGGCGCCGACGCCCTCCGCTGGTATCTCTTCACGGCGTCCCACCCCGGCGAGCCGCGCCGCTTCTCCGACCGGCTGGTGCAGCAGACGCTGCGGCAGGTGCTGCTGACGCTGTGGAACGTCTATTCCTTCTTTACCAACTACGCCAACATTGACGAGTTCGAGCCGTCCCAAATCCCCGACGGCTGGCGACCGGAGGCGGAGCTGGACCGCTGGGCGCTGGCGGAACTGAACCAGTTGGTGCAGGTGGTGGACGACCACCTGGACAACTACAACCCCACCGACGCCGGCCGGCGCATCGCCGAGTTCATCGACGTCCTGTCCAACTGGTACGTGCGCCGCTCCCGCCGCCGGTTCTGGAGATCGGAACACGACGCCGATAAAATCGGCGCCTACGCCACCCTGTACCAATGCCTGACCACGGTGGCCCGATTGATGGCGCCGCTGGCTCCCTTCGTCTCTGAGCAGATGTACCACAACCTGGAACTGCGCTACAACCCGGACGGCCCGGACAGCGTGCATCTGGCCGACTACCCGGTAGCGGACGTCTCCTTGATTGACCGCGACATCATGGACGCCACCCGCCTGGCGATCCGCGTCTCCAGCATGGGCCGCTCGGCGCGAAGCAAAGCCGGTCTCAAAGTGCGTCAGCCCTTGGCCGAGGTGTTGGTCAAGACTCGCTCCGATGCCGAAGTGAATTATTTGACCCAAGTGCGCCCTCAAATCCTTGAGGAGTTGAACATCAAGGAATTGCGAGCGATTAACGGTGACCAGAGCTTGTATTCCCAGGCTCAAGAAGCCGCCGGCGACGACAGCGACACCGTGGTGTCCGTCAACGGCTACTCCGCCGCGCTGGAGGCTGGATACATGGTGGCGGTGGACGCCCGACTGACGCCGGAACTGGCGGACGAAGGACTGGCCCGCGAACTGTCCCATCGCATCCAGAACCTGCGCAAGTCGGCGCGGTTTGAAATCACCGACCGCATCGTGACCTACTACCAGGGGCCGGACGCCGTGTCTCGCGTGATGAGCGTCCACGGCGACTACATCAAGCAGGAAACGTTGAGCGATGACCTGCTTGCCGCCGCTCCCGGCGACGGTGCCCAGGCGGAAACCGCCAAAATCGAGGACATGGAAGTCACCCTGGGCGTGCGCCGGGTGGAATCGGGTTAGCCGGCCATGCCCGAATTGCCGGAGGTTGAAAACACCCGCCAGTACCTGCTCCGTTCCGGGCTGGCGGGTCGGCGTTTCGGCGCTCCCGAAATCACCTGGGCCAAAACCGTCCGCGCGCCGTCGGTGGGCGAGTTCATCGAAGGCGTCGCCGGCCGGATGGCGACCGACGTGCAGCGCCGGGGCAAGTACCTCATCGCCGCCGCTGGACGACGGGCAATACCTCGTGCTGCACCTGGGCATGACCGGCAGCCTGCGGATCCACGACGCCGGGCGGGAACCGCCGGCGATGCTGCGGCACACGTTCCCGCTGGACGACGGGCGGGAGATGCGCTTCATCGACTCGCGCAAGTTCGGCCATCTATGGTTGCTGGCCGACCCCGCCGACGCCATGTCCAGAATGGGGCCGGAGCCGCTGCAAGACTCTTTCACGGTGTCCGGCGCTGGCGGCGGCGTTGGCCGGCCGCAAAGCGCCCGGTGAAAGCCCTGCTGTTGGAACAGTCGGTCATCGCCGGCCTGGGCAACCTCTACGCCGATGAAGCCCTGTACCTGTCCGGGATCCACCCGGAGCGGACGGCCAACGGATTGACCGACGATGAACTCCCTCGTCTGCACCGCGCCATAGTAACCGCCCTCACCCGCTCCGTCGCCGCCTACGCCGCCGCGCGCGATGCGGAATGGCCCGACCCGCCGGTGGCGCTGTCGCCGTGGACGATTCCCCGCAGCAAGAGCGAGCCGTGTCCGCAATGCGGTGGGGAAGTGGCAATGCTCCGGGTGCGCGGGCGCAGTTCGTGGCACTGTCCGTCCTGCCAGCCCAAGGCTGTCACGGTCACATAGCCGCCTCGGCATCCTCTCTTCTCGACATCGGCAACAGTAGAAAGACTACCGCCGATGCCGCGAACAGCGCCGCGACGTAGTACATGGCAGCGGCGAAGCCCTGCGTCTCGTACAACGCTCCGGCGATTATGGAGGAAACGGCCGCCATCAGGAAGGCGGCGAAGGCCACCACTCCCAGCCCGGTTGAAGCCACCTCCCGCCCCACGTACTCCAGAAGCGCCGCCGTAAGTATGGGTTGGTCGGGGTAAAGGAACAGTCCCAAAAGCGCAATGGTGATAGTGAGCAGGATGCCAGCGTCGAAAATCACCAACGCCAACGCCATCACGCAGGACCAGATCAATCCCGGCACCAGCACCTGCTTCCGTCCCAAACGATCCGACAAATATCCCGCCCCGGTTTTGGCGACCAAGCCAACGGCAATGAGCAGGCCGATGTGGAAGCCCCGGTTCCACTCGCTAAACCCCAGACCGGCGTCCAGGTAGAGGGGCAAAATGGTCACCAGGGCCACCAGCGCCATTTGCCGCAACCCCCGCACCGCCATGAACCCCCACAGCGCCGGACTTTGGAGCATCCGCTTCGTCACCGCGATCCGGCTGCCCATGTCCACGTCGCTCGTTTCCTCATCCCTGACCCGACCAATATTCCGAAACGCCCACACTGCCATTATGGCCAGGATCAGGGGTACGGCGGCGTAGATGCTCAACATCTCGCGCCAGGTTAGGAACAGCAGCAGCGCCCCGGTCGCCACCGGTCCCGCAACGTCTCCGATACTTCCGCCCACGCCGTGGATCGACAGAGCCGTCCCGCGCCGCTGCTCGAAATGGTAGGAAAGCGACGACGACGCGGGCAGGTGCCAGATGGAATGCGACGCCGCAACCATTGCTATCCCGAACATCAGCAGAACGTAAAACGGTGACACCCCGATGACCAGGGACCCCAGCGCGCAAGCGCCCAGCATTGCCGCCAACAGCAGTCCCCAGTATCGCCGAATGATGTCCACCGCCACGCCGCCGGGCAGGGCAACGATGCCGGCCGCCACCTCCCGCGCCGACAATAACCCGCCCACTCCCACCGCTGACAGACCGAAGGCGGCCTGGATCTCCGGCAGCGCCACGATAAAGCTCTGCACTACCCAGTGAAACACCACGTGACCGACGGCAAGGCCCGGCATGATGGTGCGGCCACCCAGCGGTAGATGGGAGCGGTCAACAGGCGCTGCGATTTCAGATTGCTGCAACGGAAACACCCGGGCGCAAAGGGTCTGCCAACTTTTGATTGGCTGGGATTGTAAAGGGGAGCTCAAGGCGACGCAAACGCCCGGATCGGCCAGGCAGCGTTGACTGAGGGCCGGCCGGCCCGTACACTATTCCCAGCCAAGCGGTTGACCGCGCCGGCAGCATTCAGCCGGCCCGCCCTGCAAATGGCATAGAAGTTGTAACGGTACGATTTTTGATCAATCGCCTTTGATCAATCGCGTTGGAGGCTTTCTATTATGGCCGATTACCGCAAGCACGAGGCGCAGGAATGGGCCTGGCAAACGCTGAAAGGGCAATGGACCACCCTGGTCACTCCGTTCACCCCGGACAACCGGGTGGACACCGAGGGATTGCGCCGCAACATTCGCCACGTGCAGAGCCTGGGCGTGCGCGGCGGCGGCTGTACCTGGAACATGGGCGAATTCTGGAGCCTCACCGAGTCGGAGCGCCGGCTGGTGATGGACACTGTGGCCGACGAAGCCGCTGGACACTGGTTGATCGGCGCCCACGTGACGCATACCTCATTGAACGAGAGTATCGCGTTGGCCAGCCATGCGGAGCAACGCGGTTTCGACCTGCTCATCATCGCACCGTCCTACATGGTCACCAAAACCGAGGATCAGGTGGTCGATTTCGTCCGCCAGGTCGCCGACAGCTCTGACTTGGCGATCATGTTCTACAACTCCCCCCAATTCGGCATCACCATCAGCCCCCAGGGGTTGAAGCGCCTCTGCGCCATCCCCAACGTGGTCGGCGTCAAGGAAGCCAGTTTCAACCAGCAGATCTCCATCGAAACCCATCTCCTGGTGGGACGGGACGCTATCATCAGCACGCCGGACGAATGGATCTTCCATAAAGCGAAGGAACTCGGTTTCAACCAGCAGGTGATGTTCGCCAACACCTCCGACTGGCGTTTCGACACCCCGCGTCACAACTATTACACCCAGTTCATCGACCGGGCCACCGCCGGCGACCACGACGTGGAGTTCTACAACCACTACCTGAAGGACATCAAAGCGCTGTCCGACAAATGGTGGGGCGGCACCATGAAGAAGATGGGCGGCGCGTTACCCGTGGCCATGTGCAAAGCCTGGGGCGAGATGATGGGCATGGCCGGCGGCAGCGTCCGCGCGCCGTTAGTTGACCTCACCCCGGAGGAAAAAGCCGAACTGTGGAGCGAACTGGAACCCCTGCTGCCCCAGGCAGCACCGGCCCAACCGGCCCGCGAAGTTATCCACGGCCGGCCCCACGCGCCCTGGCTCAACGGTTCGCCGGTGGCGAACGTTCGCGACGGGCGCAGCGGTCTCAGCGAATCCGGCATGATGCTGCTGGTCAGCGCCCAGAATCGGGATGAGGCTCTCGAAGCTGACCGGGGCGGCGCCGACATCATCGATCTGAAAAACCTGCAAGAAGCTCTGGTAGGCTCCGCACATCCCAGTCTGGTCCGGGAAGTGCGGGATATTATCCCGGCCCATAAACACGTCAGCGTCACGCTGGGGGTGGTGCCCAACCAGCCGGGCACCGTTGCCATGGCAGTCCACGCCGCGGCGATGATGGACGCCACCTCAGTCAAGGTTGGGTTCCAGGTTTCCGACTATGAAACCGCCGTGGAAGTCCTGCGTGAATCCCGCGCCGCCATCGGCAACGCCGACACCAAGCTCATCGGCTCCCTCTTCGCCGACAACCTGCTGTTCGAAGGCGGCCTGGACCCGCACCTGATGGTGCAGTTGGCCGTGGACGGCGAATGCGACGGTTTCCTGATTGACACGCTGACCAAGGACGGCCGCAACCTCTTCGACTTCATGCCCGAACCCGTCCTGCGCGATATGGTCATGGAGGCCAAGCAAGCCGGCCTGAGCACCGCCCTCAGCGGCCACCTCAAGCTGGAAAACCTGGACGAACTGGCCCGCATCAACCCCGACATCGTGGGCGTGCGCGGCGCGGTGTGCTCCAGCGGCGAACGGGACCGTGCGGTGGCGTGGGAAGCCGTGGCCTATTTCAAGGAACAGTTGGACCTGCGCAAGAGCGGCGTGATCGACGTGCGCGCCCCGGTGGGCGCGACACCCGGCGGCAATGGCTACGGAAACGGAAACGGCTACAGCAACGGCAATGGCAACACCGGCTGGACCGTGATCGACGGTCGCGGCAAAAACTGCGCCGGCGTCATCGCCGCGCTGAGCCGCCAGATGGAATACGACCGCACCTCGTTCATCGAGGCCATCCTCCATGATGCGCTCAACATCTACGACGTAATCTATTGGGCAGAGCAGGCCGGCCACCGTCTGCTGACCCAGCGCAAGGAGAACGACGGCACGTTGCGCGTCCTTATCCAGCCCTACGGCAACGGCAGCCACTAGTCCTCCGGGACAGAGTACGTCGTATGGGGCGGGTTTCAAACCCGCCCCATAGGCATCAAGTTAAGGGAGAAGATACCGAACAATGCCCAGGGAAGCTGCCGGTAAGATGGTGATTGCATTCCAATCAATCGCCACCGGAGCTTCCCATGAGCAGTGTACCAGAAGTTGCCCAGGCCATGATTACATCGCTACCTTCCGACGCGCGCGAGTTCCTCCAGTACGTCATCGCGGCGGTCGATGCCAACCCTGACTTGCGGGAGCCGCTGCTGCGCGCGCTGCTCACCGACGAGCTCCTCGATATGCCGGTTCGGTTGGGCCGTGTTGAGGATAGTGTCAAGGCACTGGAGGATGACGTAGGTTGGCTGCGCGGCAAGGCATACGAAACGGACGTCAGCCGCACGGCCCCCTCGCTGCTCAATCGGGAGTTTGGATTCCGACGCGCCCGGGTCGTATTGGGCAATGTCATCGCCATGCCGCGTTACGTCGAAGATTTCCACGAAAAAGTCGCCGCGGCGGCGGACGACGGGGTAATTACCGACGAGCAGTTCCAGCGCATATTCGCTACCGACGTCATCGTCCACTGTCGCCGCTCCCAAGATGCCGAGCCCACCTGGGTTGCGATGGAGGTGACCGCGCGCGTTGACGCGTATGACATCCACCGCGCCCAGCGCTCCGCGGTGGACCTGCAGGCCGTGTTCGGCGAGGAAGCGCTGCCGGTGGTAGTGGGCGAGCGCATTGACCCGCCCTACGCGACGCTGGCGCAGGAATCGGGAGTTACCTGCATCAACCTGACCGAGTGAAATGGGCGCGGCCGGTACAGAAAACCTCTAGCCCTCAACGCCGACCGCGTCGTAACCGCCGCCCGCCGTCCTGAGGAGGACCCCACCATGACCACCGTCAGAACCGGCAAGCAACCCGATACCTATGCCAAGGAATTGCCTCATCAATTGGTGGACGCCATCACGCAGTGGTCGGAGCTCGACGTAACCGCGCGCGAGTTCGGCATAGAGCCTCCCTCCACCGAAAGGTCTCGGGAAGCGCTCCGGGTATTGGTGCATATGTGCAGTGAGCGACCACGCCCATACCTGGTGTACCTGATGGAGAACGCATCCATCGCCATCGATACCAGAGGGGAGCGACCGGATGGAATCCTGGTCATGCTGCGCCCTGATGGGTCGGCTTTTTGCACCGGTGAACTGGGAGGGAAAACCTGGCGCAAGCCGTACCCGGACAGTGCCGCGCTTCCGGACCAGGATCTGCTGGAAGAAATCGCCAAACTCGGTTAGTCCAGGGTCAGATGAGCGCCGGCGGCGAAATCACCGATTGTGTCCGACCAATATGCCGGAGGAACAATGCCAAGGATAAGCCAAGAAGCCCTTGAGGAAGTTCGAGCGATACTCACGGAATACGACCAAGCCTTACGGGAAGCCGGGATGACAGATGGAGCTCGGGGTACTGCGTTTGGTGACGTGGAACGTTTCACCTGCTGGTTAGATCATTGCTACCAGCCGATGAAGAATTCTCCCTGTCGTTGTGCGGTCAATCGGGGTAGCCGGCGCCGCTGAGCAAAACCCCACGCAGCACTGCCCCAATCGGCGTGGTACGATCCCGACAACCCTGAATGTCAACAGGCCTTGGAGGCATGAAATGAATCCGAATACTTCAACCGCTCTGCTGTGGGGAGGTTTCGCTCTAATCCTGTTGGGGTTTGGTGGTTGTGTTGCATCCGGTGGCCTGGCGCTTACCGGTGCGATGGATCCAAGGGTTTATAACACCGCAGTCGAGGCCGGGACGGTTGCTGCTGACGGGTCGCCACTTGCCCGCTTGGGGGACTGGCCTGGATAATGCTTGCTCGGTTTTATTGCTGTCGTAGTTGGAGCGGTAGGAAAAGCCCTAGCCGCTTTCGACTCTCGGAATAACATTCACCAGCAGCAAAATAACGAGCGAGTTATCGATCACCAGGCCGCTGTCCCCACAACCAGCGGGCACGTGGCGACCCGTCAGCAGCAACGCCGGGCGCGTCCCGGCCGGGTAGAGGCTATTACCGTCATTCATTACGGCGACCGGTGTGAAGTGTCGTGGGTAGCAGCGGAACGCGCCACCAGTTACAGAGTAACGTACCGCACTACTGATCAGATTGTCTGGACGGTCGCTGCCAGAAACACCTCGGAACTACCTATACACTTCACGAAGCGGACGAAAACGCCACCTATATCTTCGCCGTGATAGCTGTGAACGAAGCCGGTTACAGTCCTGTACCCACTTCGGCGCGGGCCAGTCGATAAACACTCAGTTATCACCAAACACAATGGAAGAATGTCAACAGGAGGCCCCACCCATGACTACCGTCGGAACCGGCAAGCACACCTACACCATCACCGCCGACTGGGCCAAGATGCCCGATGCCCCACCCCTGGGCGCCGTCAGCGCCATCGCCAGCGACTCCGCCGGCGACATCTACGCCTTCCATCGCGCCGACCCGCCCATCGCCATCTTCGACCGCGACACCGGCGCTTTCAAGAGCGGCTGGGGCAACGGCGGCTACGTGTACGCCCACGGCTTCTACATCGAGGACGACGTCGTGTACCTCACCGACCGCGACACCTCCACCTGCATGATGTACACCCTGGACGGCAAGCTCATCCAGATGCTGGGGCGGTACATGGTCCACTCCGACACGGGCGCCGAGGTGGCCGGCCAGCTGGTGCCGCGGGCCGCCGGGCCGTTCAACTACCCCGCGGAGCTGGTGCCCTCGCCCAGCGGCGACCTGTACGTGGCCGACGGCTACCGCAATGCCCGCGTCCACCGCTTCGACAACGACGGCAACCACAAGTATTCCTGGGGCAAGCCGGGCAAGGAGCATCCCTACGAGTTCCACCTGCCCCACAGCCTGCTGGTGACCCGCGACGACCGGGTGTACGTCTGCGACCGGGAGAACAGCCGCGTCCAGGTGTTCAATACTTCCGGCGACTTCATCGCCATGTGGACCGACGCGCAGCGTCCCACCGACATCGCGGAAACCCCGGAGGGCGATTCGTGGTCAGCGAGCTCGCTACGCTGGACAACTCGGCCAGCCCTCGCGTCAGCATCTTCGATCGCGACGGCAACGTGCTGGCCCGCTGGGACAGCCGGTCCGCCCACGGCATCTGGTGCGACGCCCACGGCGACATCTTCCTGGCGCTGACGGGCGACCGGGCGGTGGACAAGTACGGGCGGAATTAGGCGGAGATGTCAGAAGCAGGATTTTCGGGATTTTGCGGATTGACGGGATTGGAACCATCCAATGCGGAGATACTCCAATCCTGTCAATCATTTCAATCCGGTGAATCCTGCTTCTGACGATACCCAAAAGGGGGCACAATCATGGCTGAAATTGACACTCCCGTCGAAGAGAAGATTGTCGGCGTCCTGCGACAGCTAGGCATCCAGCGGG
>CAXXHX010000001.1:0-15361 GCA_963665395.2 Dehalococcoidia bacterium | reverse complement strand
TTGGGTAGAATGGCAGTAAGGAGGTGCCTACGATGCATGTTACGGGGATGACGATTGAGGGGATTCCGCCATTCAACAAGCCAGTCGAGTTCAAGTTCCATGAACGGGTGAACCTGTTTATGGGTCCAAACTCGTCAGGAAAAGCACTGTTCTGAGGTTGCTCGAGCTCATCGCAGTCGCGGAGGGTGCGGTTTATCCTGAAATTTTCGCCCACGGCGAATGTACGGCTTCCGTCAGCGATGACTGGCCGAGACAGCAGGATGGCAACGATTTTGGCGACACAGGTCCCGTTTGGGACTTGCTGCCGTTCATTAGTGTTTCGGCTACACGGCTGAGCCTACCTCGGATTGAGTGGATGGACGGGGAAATACCTGACCCACCCCAAGATAAAAGGACCCTTGAAAGCATTCTCAGTGGCTACTCGTTAGATCTATTCGACGGCCCGTTAATAGAAAGAGCAACTGATTTGATAGTAAAGGATGCTGGATCGAGAGCCGGTCCGGTTTCTGAACACGGTGAGTTTTCGTTCGAGGGACCGAGCATCAACCTTGAACAAGCAATGAACATTGGTTTCTCGTGCGCTAAACAAATTTGCCCCGAGATAATTCAAGGCTCTTCCGTGAAAAACTTTGTCGATGGCGGGGACAACCTTCGTGACAATTTGTTTGTACGCTTGCCAGACGTGCGAGTTGGGATGGCAATTGACACAGTTGATGGGGACTCGCTCGGGGCCTATTGGTTGAGTTCCGGTACACAGGGCACATTGTTGTGGATCAGATTAATAACGCTTCAAATGGTGCATCACTACGGTTACAAGGACGGCTGGGAAAAACGTCCGGCCATCTTGCTCATCGATGAAATCGAAAACCACCTGCATCCCACCTGGCAGCGGCGGGTGATCCCGGCGTTGCTGGAGCATTTCCCCGGCTTGCAGATTTTTTGCTACTACACACTCGCCCTTTGTGGTGGCCGGGCGAGAAGTGGGCCAAGTGCATCAGCTAATCCGCGACACGAACGGGGTGATTACCGTCAAGACCAATACGGAACCCATCAAAGGGTTGACAGCAGACGAGATTTCTCGGAAATACCTGGAAGTGCATGACCCAACCGACCTTGCTACGGCGGAAGCAGCCGCTGAATTGCGGAGGCTACGTGATGAAGGGCCGCGAGACACTCCCGAGGGAGAGGAACACCGGCAGGGGGAAATGCAACGCTTGCGCCGACTGGTGAACCGGGATTTGCTGGCGGGTGGGCCCAGGGAAGCGCAACGAGAACTGTTTGAGCAACAGTTTGCCGAGGCGTTGGAGAAGTACCAACGGTCGCGGGATTTGGGGCAGGATAGCGGCTGACGATGCACTCGGTGGAACGGTCGCCGGAACCCAACTTCCTGGCGCAACTGCGGGCAGCGCATACTCAATGGGATGACCTGCAAGGCGACGCGCGCCGGCAGCATTCGGGATGCGCTGGTTCGGGATTTTGGGACGATTTGCGCGTATTGCGAGCGTCCGTGTCATGGCGCTACGGCGACGCATGAGGAATCCGAGCGCGGAGACCATCGACCACTTCCGGCCGCGTCATCACTTTCCCGACCTGGTGGCTGGACTGGCTGAACCTGGTGTACGCCTGCCGGCGATGCAATCGGGCGAAGGGTGGCAGTTGGCCGGGCTTTGAGGATGAGCTGGTCAATCAAATGCTGGCAGGCGAAGAGGCGAGGTATGTGCCGGTATCGGAGTACGTGAGCCCGAGCGCGGTTGTCGGGCGGCGGCCGGCAGGGGAGTTCTTTGACTTTGAGGCTGAGACGGGCGAGATGCTGCCGTCATCGCAACTTGACGGGGCGGAATGGTCCATGGCGCGGCGACGATACGGGACGTTGACCTGAACGACAGCAGGTTGGGAGAGAACGACGAGTCGCACTTGTGGAATCTGCGACGGCGGCAACGGGCTTTGCTGATCGAGCGGATTAACGGGCTGGACGATTTTGACGCCAAGCTGAGCATCATGCTGGAGTTTATGCTGCCGGACAAGCCGTTTTCGTCGTTTATCCGCGCTTACGTCATGGGTCGGTTTCCGCTGTTGGGGCAGATATTGGGATAATGGCGGCGACGGTTTGCAAAGGGGGGGCGTGGTAAAATCGCGGGGCGGAGGGTTTTGAGATGCACCTGACCAGGATGCGGCTGGGCGGCGTGCCGCCGTTCACGGAGCCGGTGGAGTTTGCGTTTAACGAGCGCGTGAACGTGTTCGTGGGGGCGAACGCGTCCGGGAAAAGCACGGCACTGAGCGAGATTAACCTAGCATTTGATCGCGAATCATGGAACGACACCACCCGCCACCGGATAATTGGAGGGATGCGGCCTCCTGCTATTTTGCATTACGCTGACCTCGAACAAGATGCTGAGTATCTTGCGAAAGAGAAAATCAATTTTGTATCGCTGAGATCTGATTTCGGTGTCGAGTATTGCAGGGAAACTGAATCGCCAGTTATTCACTTCGGTCCTGTTAGGATCGGTCTGTCAGAAAGTGAAATCGGTGAACGTACCGATCTGGATGGAACACCTGCCAGGAAGTTATTGATGCGTGGCTTTTCTGGGGAAAATCTGCGAAAGGTGTTCGATCAGTCGCAAATTGAAGCGGATCAGATGTTTGACGAAGAACGTCAACAGCGAGAATCCGGGGTGGAAGATTTCGAACGCCGCGCGTGGAATTTCTTTCGCGTTGACGAATTGGCTTATAAGTGCGCCAGGGCGATTTGTAATGAAATCATAATCGGCGACAGACCTCGCAATTACGTCGCCGGCTTGAATCTGGAAGACTTGGAACATCAGCCAATGGCTAACTTCGAGGAGGTTTCTATCCGCCGCTCGCTGGGGGTTAGCACGATTGATGTGCCGAATTTTGGCAACATCAAGCCAGAGCATAGGCCGGTGCATTCAGGCAAGGCAGAATCGGAACCGCTGGATGCCAGTTCGCTCAGTTCAGGTACGCAGCTAACGTTCTTATGGATATGGTGGTTGGCGCTCAAAATGCTCCATCACTACGAATTTATGGATGATTGGCACGAGCAGCCGGCCATCCTGCTCATCGACGAAATTGAGAATCATTTGCATCCCACCTGGCAGCGGCGCGTCATCCCCGCCCTGCTGGAGCACTTTCCGGGGTTGCAGATTTTTGCGACCACGCACTCGCCCTTTGTGGTGGCTGGGTTGAGGGCAGGGCAGGTGCATATGCTGAAGCGAGATGGCAATGGGGTGGTTACGGCCAGCACCAACGACCGGGACATCATCGGCTGGACTACGGATGAGATTCTGCGGACGTTTATGGGCGTTGACGAACCTACGGACCAGTTGACCATCGACCGGGCCAATCGTCTGCGGGAACTGCGCGGCAAGGAAACACTGAGCGACGCCGAGAGGGATGAAATGGACGAACTGCGCCGGCAGGTGAACGAGGACTTTATGTCCAGCAGCACGCCGCTGGAGGCGCAACGGGAGCGGTACGGGGACATGATGCTGGAGTTTCTGCGTTCCCGGCAGTCGGAATTGTCGCAGGACGGCGCCTAGATTCCGATGCGATGGATTGACCGGGGGCCGGAGCCTGACGGTGTGGCCGGGTATGCCGACCAGTTCACGCCGGGTTGGGTTGATTATTTCCGGCATGGAGCCGGCGGCCGGCCTACTGATTCTTCCTGGCGGGAGTTCCGGCCAGCATTGGGAAACCGCTCCGGCAACATCTGCTGGTACTGCGAGCGTCAGTGTCAACCAGCGTCTGAAGCGGGCGGACGGGCGGCGACGGTTGACCATTTCAAGCCGCTGTCTCGCTTCCCGGAATTGGCTTACGAATGGACCAACTGGATTTTCAGTTGCAGCCGGTGCAATGGCGAAAACAAGCAAGACAAATGGCCGGATTGTGGTTACGTTGACCCCGGCGAACCCGAGCCGGCGGAACGACCCGAGCGGTACTTTGACTACGATACAGCCACCGGCGAGCTGATCCCGAAATGGGGGCTGCCGGCGGAAGCCCGCTACAAAGCTCTGCAAACGATAGACGACCTGGGGCTGAACAAGCTGGACGTCCGCTTTTATCGCCTGAACTGGACGCGCCAGTTTCTCCTGGACTTCAACACGCTCCCCGCAACGGAGCGACAGGCGTTCGTAGATTTTTCCACCCGGATCGGAATGGAGTTTGCTGGCGCATCCCTTATGGCAGTTCGACGGTGGCCTCGGCGATGACGTATTCTTGACATCCGTTTTTGGGGCGCATAGACTTGCCCACGCGCATTGAGACGGGCGATTTTGCGAATGTTTCGGTTGAAATCGGGTAGCTTTCGTCTGGCAATGCGACTTGGCAAGGCTCCTCTTGAACCGACCTGAATGAAACCCGGAGGCCCCAGTTGCGTACCCAAGCCGTTCAACCTGCGGTTGAAAGCCAACCCGCAACGATTACTATTACCCGCCTCGTCAACAAAATAGACAGCGGCCTGGATTACGTCTATCGCATCTTCGGCTACATCTGCGGCGCGTTCCTGCTGCTGTTGGGCATCTACATCACCTATCAGGTGATTGTGCGCAAGCTGGGCGGCCCGCCGCTGGGCAATTCGGAACTGGTGGGAGGCTATATTCTGGCCTTCGCCGGGACTTGGGCCTTTTCCTATTCACTGCGCACCGGTTCCCACGTGCGCATCGATGTGCTGCTGCCGCTGTTCTCCCGCATTCATCCTTACATGCGTTCCGCCGCCGACTGGCTGGCGCTGGGGTCGGTCGGTTTCTTCGCCGGGGTTACCGCATGGTACGCCTGGCGGGAAGTGCTGAAATCCTATTGCATCCGCAACACGGCCGATATTCCTTCCAGCGGCGCGGACCGCTTTGTAATGGGTTTGCTGGGAGAAGACGACCCAGAAAAACTCACTCAGGCTTGCGAGCAGGCGTTGGAAAATACCTACCTCTTTGGCAACTTTCTGCCCGAGATCTGGATCTTTCAGATTACAGTTGCCGTAGGATTTACGATGTTGGCGTTCACGTCTTTACAGTGGATGCTGAGCATGGTGGTGCGCGGCATTCTGGAGATCATCCATAAATCCCGCGGCGGCGACGTTGCCGACCTGAAGACCGCCGGCACCGTCCAGGAAGCCGCGTCGGGCGTCTAGCGTCTAGCCTCCCGGGTACGCCGCTGACAACGATCCCTCCAGCCTTTGACGGGCCTCAACTGACCGGAGGACTGCAAGAAAATGGCAATCATCACCGCTTTCAGCATGATGGGGGTGTTCTTCCTCATTGGACTCTACGTCGCCGGCGCGCTGGGGCTGCTCTCGCTGGTGATGATGCAGGCGTTCTCCGAAGCGCCGCTGTGGAACATCATGGGCAACAAGGCCTGGGAGACCAATAAGAACTTCATCCTGGTGGCGGTGCCGCTGTTCCTGCTGATGGGAGAGCTGATGCTGCGTTCCGGCATGGGCGAGCGGATGTACGGCGCCCTGTCCCGCTGGCTGGTGTTCCTGCCCGGCGGCCTGCTGCACACCAACATCGCCTCGTGCGCCGTGTTCGCGGCCTGCTCCGGTTCCAGCGTAGCCACTTCCGCCACCATCAGCCGGGTTTCCCTGCCGTCGTTCCGGCAGCGCGGCTACAGCGAACGCCTGGTCATTGGCTCCCTGGCCGCTGGCGGTACGCTGGGCATTTTGATTCCCCCCAGCATCGGACTGATTATATTCGGCGTGCTGGTGGAGGAATCTATCGGACGGCTGTACATGGGCGGATTTCTGCCCGGCTTCCTGCTGGCTTTCACCATGATTGTCATGATGGTCGTCACGTCGGTACTGTTCCCGCGCACCGCGCCCATGGACGAGGAAGTGCGCCGGCTGTACCGGGCTTGGTTCCACGGCCTCGGCATCCGCCGCTACAACGCCGAACAGTTGGATGTTCTGCGCCAGGAGCAGACTACAGAGGTCGGCCTCGCTGATCTAGAAGAGAGGAACGCTTATCGCCGTGGCCGCTCCATCCTGTCCTATGCTGAGGCGACTTCCGAGTGGATTCGGATGATCGGCCAAGCCGCCGTCGGCCTGGTGGCCATCATCCCGGTGCTCATCATCATCATGGTGGTGCTGGGCTCCATCTATACCGGCTGGGCTACTCCCACCGAAGCTGCGGCCTTGGGCGTGGTGGGCGCGTTAATAGTGGCGATAGCCAACGAGCTCTACAAAAAAGAGCGCGGGATATATTCTAACTGGATGGGATCTCTGAACGGCATCAAAATAATGCTGCTGGACGCCATCATTTCCACCGTGCGCACGTCGTCCATGATCATGCTCATCGTCATGGCGGCATTCACCCTGAGCTTCGCCTTTGCCCGCCTTGGTATATCCGCGGACATCTCGGAGTGGATCACGGGTCTGAACCTCAACGCGCTCCAGTTCGTGATAATTCTGGTGTTCTTCTACCTGTTGCTGGGCACCTTCATGGAAAGCTTCGCCATGCTGGTGACCACCATACCAATTCTCGCTCCGTCACTGGAAGCGGTGGGCGTGGACCTGGTGTGGTTCGGCATCATCATGGTGATCCTGGTGGAGGCGGCGCTGATCAGCCCGCCGGAGGGCATCAACCTGTACATCCTCCACGGTGTGAGGCTGGATGTTGACTCCCAAATGGCGGAGCAAACGGAGGCCGCCCAAGCGGCCTTGCAAGAGAGTACCATCACCGACGTGTACATTGGCGTGTTGCCATTCATGGGGTGCATGGCGGCCGTGATAGCACTTTTGTTCGCCTTCCCCGATATTGCCTTATGGGCGCCGTGTGTCATCTACGACGATCCAAGTCGGGACTTCCTCCAGCACATCAATGTGGAACGAGATGCGGCCGGCTTCTGGGAGCAGGTGAAGTATTGCTCCTCCGAGTTCCGCCCGCGCGCCTACGAGTAGCGTAGCGGTCCGGTCGGGCCAGAGCCGGCAGCGCATCCGCGCCCCCAGGGGCGCGGATGCGCTATTATTATTTCCAACACTTCCGCCGCTCCGGCCCGGCCGGAATCGGGCACCAGCGAGGCGATGCCATGAAGTACCGGGTTTTGCTGCACAAATCGGAGGAGGGCTACTTCGCGGTTTGCCCCGGCTTGCCGGATAGCGAAGCGCAGGGCGCCACCGCGGCCGAAGCGTTGGAAAACATCGGGTACGAAATCTCCGGGTCCATCAGCGAGCGCGAGGGACTGTTCTGGGAGAACGTCGTAGCCGACGAGGAATTGCATGAGGTGGATGTGGACGTGGCCTGGCAACTTGACACCAGCCGGGGCGGGTCGGCGAGGCGGTACGAAATTGAGATGATTAAAAGTTCCGAGGGATATTCCGTTTCCTGCCCGATGCTCCCCGGTTGCCTCTCCGGGGGCCGCACAATGGAAGAGGCGATGGAGAACATCCAAATCGCCATTCGCGAGTGGCTGATTTATGCACAGGAATTGCTGTTGCTGGGAACGCCATCCGTCAGAATCATTGAGGTTGACGATGAAGAAGAGGCGGCCATTTAGCTATGCCACGGGTTCCCGGCGTCAACCACTTGGCGGCGATAAAGGCTTTGCAGAAAGCCGGCTTCCGCATCGCCAATCAAGGCAAACACGTCAAGATGGAAAGGGGAACCGTTACGGTATCCATCCCCCGCCATAACCCGATCCCTCCTTTTACAATGGGCGGCATCATTGTGCAGGCCGGGCTGACCGTCGAGGAATTTCGCAACCTGCTGTAAGCTCTGGCCGGGCTGCCGCCATTGACCCAATCGCCCGCCGGGGTTAGCATATCGCCCGCAATGTACGCTTTAATACTGGCCGGGGGAAAAGGCGAGCGCTTGCGTCCCCTCACCGATACCATGCCCAAGCCGATGATCCCGGTGGACGGCCGGCCCATCTTGTGGCACCAGGTTCGCTGGCTGCGGGAGGCCGGCGTGACCGACGTGGTGTTTTTGGTGGGCCATCTGGCCGACGTGGTGGCGGATTATTTCGGCAATGGGGCCAACACCGGGATACGCGCCCATTACAGCCACGAGGATGCGCCTCTGGGACGAGGCGGCGCTCTCAGGCAGGGACTGGCCATGCTGCCGCCGGATGCGGGTAACGACACGGTCATCGCCACCAACGGCGATGTGATAACCGACGCGAGCCTTGATGAGTTGCTGGCCGACTACCAGGCGCGGCGGCGCAAGAATCGTGCTCACGTCGCCACCATCCTGACCGTTCCGATGACCAGTCCCTACGGCATAGTTGACGCCGACGGCAACGGCCTGGTGACAGAGTTCCGGGAGAAGGCCGCGCTGCCCTATGTCATCAACGGCGGCGTGTACGTGCTGCATCCCGACATTCTGGATCTGCTCCCTGAGACCGGTGACCACGAGACGACAACCTTCCCCACCCTGGCCGCGTCCGGTCGTATGTCGGCCGTGACGACCGGCGCTTTCTGGCGCAGCGTGGACTCACCCAAAGACCTGCGCGAGGCGGAAGAGCATTTCACTCGCGCGGCCGGCGGCGCAGTCGGAGCGACGCGGTGATCACATCGGCGCAGGCGCAGCAAATTGCGGATACCGCCGCCGCAATCAGGGACAACATCCAGCTGGCAATAGTCGGCAAGGATGACGTAATCGAATACACCCTGGCGGCCCTGTTCAGCGCCGGTCATATCCTGGTAGAGGACGTACCAGGCATCGGCAAGACCACCCTGGCCCGGTGCCTGGCCTATTCGCTGGATTGCGAGTTCCGCCGCATCCAGTTCACCCCCGATCTGATGCCGTCGGACATCACCGGAATCCACTATTACAACCAACACAACGGGCAGTTCGAGTTCCGCCCCGGGCCGGTGATTTCCCAGGTGGTGCTGGCCGACGAGATAAACCGGGCCACTCCGCGGACACAGTCGGCGCTGCTGGAAGCCATGGCGGAGCGACAGGTGACCATCGACCAGGATACGGTGCCGTTGCCCGCGCCGTTCCTGGTGTTGGCGACGCAGAACCCCATCGAGCTGGAGGGGACGTTTCCTCTGCCCGAAGCGCAGATCGACCGCTTCCTGTTGAGATTGCGGCTGGGTTACCCGTCGGAAAGCGACGAGGAGGCCATGCTGGAGCGTTTTGAAGACGCCGATCCCCTGGGGTCGCTGCGCCCGGTGGCGTCGGCCGACGACGTGCTGCGTATCCAGGGCATGGTGCGCCAGATCTACATTGACCCGGTGCTCCGGTCATATCTGGTCAGCGTGATCCGGGCGACGCGCGAGCATCCCGACGTTGAGCTGGGGGCCAGTCCCCGCGCTACGCTGGGCCTGTACCGGTGCGCCCAGGCCCTGGCCGGCATACGCGGTCAGGAATATGTAACGCCGGACGACATCAAGACGCTGGCTTCCCCGGCCCTGGCCCACCGGATCATACTGAAAAGCATGGCCCGGCTCAGGGAACGGAATCAGGAATCAATAGTGGCCGAGGTGCTGGAAGCGCAGTCGGTGCCCATATAAGCGGGGCGGGTTGAGCAACCCGCCCCGTATCGTATCGCGGCGCAGATTTGGGGTTCGCCTAGAGGCGTCCGCCGCCGCCGGAGACGCGCTCGTTGACGCCGTAGAAGACGGAGTCCAGCTTGGTGAAGACCTGGATGCGGGAGCGGGCGGTTTCCACCACGAAGATGCGGCCTTCCTCATCGCACTCCACGGCGATGGGGCCCCAGAACAGTTTTTCCCGGTCCAGGCCCTGGGCGATCTTGCGCTCTTCCCACATCTCGGGGTTGGCGTCGAGCTTGCCCATGCCCCAAGTGGAGATGGTGCCTTCGCCGTAAGTCATGCCGGCAAAGGAGCCGTCGGGATGGAACAGCTGCATCCGGTCGTTGTTCCAGTCGGCGACGTAGATGGTGCCCTCATGGTCCACCGCCACGTCGGTAGGGCGGTTGAACTGGCCGGGGCCGTCGCCGGTCTCGCCGAACTGCATCACGAATTTGCCATCGGCGGTGAACTTCTGGATGCGGTCGTTGCGCCAGTCGGCGACGTACACGTTGCCGTCCTGGTCAGTCTCGATGCCGAAGGGCATATTGAACTGGCCGGGACCATCGCCGAATCCGCCGAACTGGCCAATGTACTCACCATCGGCGGTGAGCATCTGCACCCGGTGGTTGTTGCAGTCAACGAGGTACAGGGCGCCGTTGGCGCCGAAGACCAGGCCGCTGGGCTTGTTCCACTGGCCGTCACCGTCGCCGGGGCGCTCCCACTTGGCGAGGTACTCGCCGTCCGAGGAGTAGATGCTGATGCGGTCCAGGTACTCATCGGCGAGATAGACGTTCCCGTTGGGGCCGATGGCGATGGCGGTGGGCCAGATGATGGCGCCGTCGGTGGACACGGCCTCGCCGTCGCCCTGCTCGAAAACACCCTTGGCGAACTCGCCAATGAATTCCTCGCCCACGGTGCACATGGTGATGCGCTTGCCGTCGGGCCGGTAGTCATAGGAACGGTTGGCGACGTACATGACGTCGTCTTCGCCGCGAGCCATGGCGGTGGGGTTGCGGAACCCGGGGCCGGAGAACTCGGCCCGGCCGATGGTGTGGCTGTACTTCAGATCAATGCCGACGGCGGGCAACGCCGCGCGGTCAATGGTAGTGGTCATAAGACATTCCTCCGCTGGTACGGATGACGGGTTGCACGGTGTAGTAGGGGCGAATAATTATTCGCCCCTACGTGACGGTTAGATGAAGTTGAACTTCTCGAACGTCCCGTTGACCAACGGCTGGGCGTCCAGACCCATCCAGTTTTCCAGCAGGTCGGTGTAGATGCTGCGGAAGTCGTTGTTGAAGTGCAGGTCGCCCTCCAGCAACTTGTCGGCCTCCAGCGACGGATATTCGCCGTACATGCCGCCCTTCACGTTGTCGCCCACGACGAAGGCCACGCCGCCGCTGCCGTGGTCGGTGCCGGACCCGTTGTCATGGACGCGGCGTCCGAACTCGGTGAAGACCAGCAGCGTGACATTGTCGCTGGCGTCGTGCTCCCGCAGGTCGTCCATGAAGTCGGCGATGGCGTTGGAGGTGTTCGTCCACAGGCTGGCGTGGGCGGCCAACTCGCCGGCGTGGGTGTCGAAGCTGTTGTAGGGAGCGGTGGTGTAGAGGATGCGCGTTCCGAACCCGGCCAGGTGCACCTGGGCGATGTTCTTCATGTACTGCGCCACTACGTCGCCACCGTACTCCACGCTGGAGCTGTACATCTCCGGCGCGGTGCTGAGGATGTCGGCGCCTTTGAGCGCGTCGGTGCCGGTCTGGGACAGGTACTCGACGACGGCGCTGCGCCCGATGGTGGGGGAGTACATCTTGGAGAAGATGTCCAGGGCGTCCATGCGCTGTTCCTCGGCCTCGATGCCGGTGAGCACGCCGTAGGTAGCCAGGTTGCCGACTGAGGCAACGGGCACGCCGGGAGCGGCCAGGGCGCGGGGAAGACCGCGACCGAAGTTCACGCCGGTCAGCACGTTTTCCTTGTTGGGGTCAATCTCGCGGATGGCGCGGCCCAGCCAGCCTTCGGTGCCCTGCTTGTCGGGCTCGCAGGTGTGCCAGATGTCCATGCTGCGGAAGTGGCTGCGGTTGGGATTGGGATAGCCCACGCCCTGGATGACGGCAACCTTGCCCTCATCGTAAAGCCTCTTCAGGGGTCCCATGTTGGGGTTGAGGCCGGCATAGCCGTCCAGGTCCAGGGCCTGGCCCTCGGGCACGCGGACGGAGGGGCGGTTGTCGTAGTACAGCGGGTCGCCGTGGGGCACCAAAGTGTTCAGGGCGTCGTTGCCGCCGGAAAGCTGGAGCACCACCAGCACCGGGTCTTTCTTGGTAGCGGTCATTTTGTTTCTCCTTGTGGTTCGGCTCGGCGATAGGAGCGGCGTCGTTTGCGCGCAATTGCGCGGCGGCAGCAACTTACAGCCAGCGCCGGCGCCGGTTTTCCAAGTGGGGTGGCGGTTCGGTGAAAGGTTCGCCTTTGGCCTCGGCTTCTTCACGACGCCGGTTCCATTCTTCCCAGCTCTGCTGGACTCGCTCCTCGGCTCGGCGGATACGGCGTTCCGTCCAGATTTCGGCAAGAACCATTCTTCCTACCTCCACGATGGTGGGAGATGCGATTAGAGCGACCCCACCCGCATTTCAGTATTTCGCCAGTGGCGATGTACTGTATCGCTTGCCAACTGGTAATCTTCTCCGTTGCCACCACAAAGAGCGTGTTGGTCACGGTCAAGTAGATGGTGATGACTGTGAAAACGAGGAGATACCAAGGCAGGGCTATGACGGGAATATTGGGGATGCTGATGCGGCGGTTTCGTTCCGGTTCGTGGTGTCCGGCCATCGCTGTCCTGGTGTTTGGTCAAGTCGCGGGGCGCGATTGTAGGGGCGAATGATTATTCGCCCCTACGGGTGGCTTTACGCGAACTGGTACTCCTGGGTGCTGACGATGAGCTGGAGGGTCTGGGCGATGGTGTCGGAGTATTCGGGCGTGCCGATGGCCGGGTTGCCGTTGCTGCTGGCGTAGGCGATCAGCTGGGCGCGGGTCTCCGGGGCCAGCTCGTAGGCGCCGACCATTTCCAGGCAGCGGTCCACGATGTTCTCAGCGCCGGCCACTTCCTCGCTGCCCAGGCGGGATACGATGTCCCGGATGCCGGGCAGGCTGGTGTTGCCTACCTGGTCCGCGGCGAAGTTGATGCGCTCCACCAGGGTGCCGGAGTCGATCCACTCGGCGCCGGTGTGCCAGCCCTCAACCGTCGGCGGGTTCATCAGGTCCTGGCCCATGTAGCGGATGGTGTTGGCCAGGGGGTTCAGGCCCAGCTTGGGCGACGTGAAGTCCTGCACCAGGCGCATGGTTCCGATGACCACTTCGGTGGGGCTCTTCACCTTCTCGAAGCGGGAGTTCTTGAAGAAATCGGAGTTGAACAGCACCCGCAGCATGGCGGTCAGGTCGTAGCCGGAGTCGAAGTAGGTCTGCTCCAGCAGGGCGATGGCTTCGGGATCCCGAGGCGGCGTGTTCTGCCAGGCCGGCACCTGCACCTCGTCGGCGACGAAGAAGTTGTAGAGGTGGCGGGAGACGAAGCGGGCGGCGGACTGTTGACGGGCGATGATGTCAACGATGTCGTCGCCGTTGAAGTTGCCGGTCTCGCCCAGGAAGGTCTTGTTTTCGTTGTCGTGGTCGTAGGGGTTGTAGATGAAGTTGGACTCGTAGCGGCCGTAGGGATAGCGCGGCACGGCGTTGGTGATGGTCCAGCCGGTGAAGGCGCGGGCGGCTTCCTTGACGTCGTCCTCGGAGTAGTTGGCTTCGCCGTCCATGCCGACGCCCAGGGAGAA
The DNA here is from genome assembly GCA_963665395.2 of Dehalococcoidia bacterium. Classification (GTDB taxonomy): domain Bacteria; phylum Chloroflexota; class Dehalococcoidia; order Lucifugimonadales; family UBA3495; genus Bin87. The sequence goes on along the minus strand of CAXXHX010000001.1, from coordinate 2,074 downwards.
CAGCTCCAGCAGTTCGCGGCCCCAGTTCTCGTTGATGGCGCCCTTGTGGCTCATGCAGTTGTCCAGGTAGAACACCATGGCCGGGTCGCGGGAGAGGCCCTTGAGCAGGATGTCGAACTTGCCCATGCCCAGGTCGCGGAACATATCCAGCTGGAGCTGGATCTGGCGGCCATGCTCGCACTTGGAGTTGCCGGTGCAGAGGATGCCGTGCCAGAACAGGGCGACCTTTTCCTGCAAGGGGCGCTGGGTGTTGATCATGCGGTAGGTGAGATAAGCCTGGTTGACTTCCAGGGCGTTCATCTCTTTCCAATCGACGAAGTGGCGCTCAAGGATGTCCATTTCCAGATCGGGCTGGGCGATGGGATTGAGCAACTCTTCAACGGTGGCTTCGTAGCCGTTGGCGGCGCGCTGTTCCAACTCGGCGTAGGTGGCGCCGAAGCCGGCCCGACGCATCAGGTGCGCCATCTGGGCAATTTCCTGGTTGGTGGGCATTGCGGTTACCTCCTGAGTGGGGTGGTTGGTATGACGGTTTCGGGTACGAAACGCCTGGTATGGCGACGAATACCGCAAAGCGCGAAACGTAGTAATGCTACCGTGCGGCGACACCGAACAGATGACTGCATACTACCCGCCGGGCGATTGGGGTGTCAAGGAAAGGACGCCGGCCGGCGGGGGTTCAGAAGGGGGGCGCGAAGCCGTCCTTGCCCTCACCCAATTCCGGCAATATGTCCCGCAGCGCCTCTAACACCATCTGGTAGTGCTCCAGGTACTCGTCTTTAAATGTCTCTCGTTCACAGCCCAATTTTTCGGACATCAGGTCGAAGGCTTTATCTCTCGTGCCGGCTAGGAACTTGCCCCGCTGGAAGTGGAAGGGCTGGACGATGAACTTCGGGACGCCGGTATCACGGAGACTGTCCGCGAAAGCGTAAGGACTACTGACCAGCAGCAGCGGCGTCATGGTGATGCAGGTATCCACCCCGGCGGCCTGGACCTCGCCGATGGCCCGCAGCCGTACCGAGTTGGAAGGGCAGAACGGCTCAAAGGCGCGGCGGATGTCCTCGTCGTCGGTGGTGACGGTCATATTGACCTGAACGCGCCCGCCGTTGGCCTCAATAGCCTTGAACAGAATGCAATCTCGACTTACCAATGGACTGCGGGTCTGGACGACCAGCTTGGGCTTTTCCTGCCGTTCCACCATCACCTGCAATATGCCGCGAGTGAGTTCAATCTTGCCCTCGATAGGCTGGTAAGGGTCGGTAACGCTGCTCATGTAGATGCGCTTGTCATCCAGAGACCGGCGGCGGGGCCGGCGCATCAGCTGAACGGCGTTTTCTTTCACGTTGACCCAATAACCCCACGAATCCCGCTTTTCAACGTCCCTGCTGAAGAAGGCGGCGTAGCAGTAGGTGCAGCCAAACGAGCAGCCGGAGTACGGGTTCAGCGTAAAGTCGTAGGCATCCATGAACCCAGTGGGCTTGGTCAGCAGTTGCGCGGTGGGGACGTAGGTAACTGCGGCTTGGCCGATGCGGTCAGGGCGTGACTCGCTTGCGATGCTACCGCCGGCATCGCTATCAATCGATAGGGACAGTTGGTTATTACCGACCACGATTATTAAAAACGCCGCTGATAGGTCAAAACGGCCGTGTCGGTGGGACGCCAAAAGACGTCCCAAGAATACGGGAGCACACCACTACGGTGCCCTACGCCTTTGGTTTTATCTGCGCTCAGCTCACGGTTGTTGAACAGAAATGGTATATCGTATTCCTGTCCTTTAGGTAGAAAATATCGATGAGATTGCCAGTTCCCACCTCGGAACGGCGAGATGCGCATCGCTATATTGACATTCTGATCATCAGGCGAAGTTCCCCAGCAAGTCATCAGACCAATAGTTGGGCGATGCTTATCGTACAGAGTATGTAACGAGCGTTCCAGATCTCCGCTGCCTCGCTGATAAATGCCATGCAAACAGCTCAACCAACACTCGCCGTTACGCTCCGGAACGGCGTCTTGCCGAACGTAACCGATGAGGTTCGATGAGTTGGCAAGATTCGGCCAACGCAGCTAAGTTTTTGTC